>CALURX010000008.1 GCA_944323265.1 Candidatus Gastranaerophilales bacterium | reverse complement strand
AAAAAAAAAAAAAGAAAAAAAAAAAAAAAAAGAAAAAAAAAAAAAAAAAAAAAAAAAAAAAAAAAAAAAAAGAGAGAGAGAGAGAGAGAGAGAGAGAGAGAGAGAGAGAGAGAGAGAGAGAGAGAGAGAGAGAGAGAGAGTAATCCTCCTATCAGCACATAAAACGACAATAAAAAATGTAGCATAAAATATAAGGGAATATATACAGTGAAACTAAACGCAACAACTGCACAAAACTCATTTAAATATGGATGGTTATTAAGCCGTATTTATCCATATATAAAATCGTATTGGTTTAGGATTTTATTAGGATTTGCAATTGCAATTCCACTCGGACTTTTAGACGGTGTAACTGCCTTTGCACTAAAGCCTTACATGGACTATGTTATTGGTGGTAAAATATTCGTCATAGACTGGCATGGTATAAGTTTTTCAATAAATTCCATTCAAATGGCATTTATTTTACCTATTGGTGTAATTGTACTTTGCGTTGCATTTGTGCCTGTCGCTTTAATCAGAAAGAGAATTAAGGAAGCCTCAAATAAAAATATGGTCATAGGTGGAAACATTACAACTAATATTAATGAAACTTATTCGGGCAATAAAGTTATGGCAGCTTATGAACTGCAAGACAGGCAAAATAAATATTTCAAGAGCAAACTTGGAAAGGATTTAATGTAAATATGTCATTGTATAAACGCTCAGGTTGGATGTCTCCTTTAATGTATTTGATTGCATCTTTTGGGATAGCAACGGTTTTGGGCGTTGGCACTTATCTGATTAATTCAGGTAAAATGACAGCCGGAAGTTTCGCATCATTTGTTACATCATTGCTATTACTTTACAAGCCTGTAAAGACATTAGGCAATACTTTAACAGGAATTCAAAATATCTTCGTTGCAATGGGTAGGGTATTTGAGTTGTTTGATTTAAAACCTGAAATTACAGATTGCGGAAATCCGATTGAATTAAAAGGATTGAATAATAAAATAGAATTTAAAAATGTTAATTTTGAATATATAGAAAATCATCCTGTATTGAAAGATTTGAATTTAACGGTTGCAAAAAATGAAACACTTGCAGTAGTCGGAAACTCAGGTGGTGGAAAATCAACTTTAGTAAATTAATCCCAAGATTTTATGACATTAAATCAGGCTCAATTACGATAGATGATGTTGATATTCGAAAATTTTCTCTAAAATCACTTCGTCATAATATTTCTATGGTATTTCAGGATAACTTTTTGTATTCAGGCACCAAAGAAAATATTATGATGGGAAATCCAAATGCAACAGAAGCTGAATTGCAAAAAGCAACCGAGTCAGCACATTTACAAGACATGATTGCAGAATTGCCACAAGGGTTGGACACTATGCTTGGTGAACGTGGTTTGACTTTATCAGGTGGTCAAAGACAAAGGGTTGCCATTGCAAGAGCAATGTTAAGAAATGCTCCGATTGTAATTCTTGACGAAGCTACATCCGCTTTAGATAATGAGTCAGAAGCAATTGTCCAAAAAGCTATGGATAATCTAATGAAAAACAGAACTGTTTTTATTATTGCTCACAGACTTTCAACAATCAAAAATGCGGATAGAATTGCGGTCATAAACGAAGGCGAACTTGTTGAGCTTGGAACACACGAAGAGTTGATGAATATTGAAAACTGGCAATACAAGCCTCTTTATGATATGCAGTTCAAAAAACAGGAAGTAAATGTATAATATAGGTGGATAATTTGGCAATATCAAGAGACAAAAATGTATTTTTAATATTAGACATTCCTGCTGTTGAAAGCAGCGAAAGAAAGAGTTTGCCGGACACCTGTTTTTATTTTAGTACTTTAAATGAAGAGTCATTTGCATTTGCAAATATTGATAGTTATGGTTATATAACTAACCCTACAAGATTTGATGGAGTTTTTATTGAAAATAACCATGGAGAATTTGGAGTTATATTAGGTCACGAATTCAGTCCTTTTATCTTTAGAGGACAAAATAAGGATTATCCGCAATTTGTTCCTACAGCAAATAGATATAAATTGCAGGAAGACGATGGGCGATTAAAGCACTGCATTGATTGGGTAAAAAACAAGAATTTTTGCAGCTTTTTATAAATACTCCTTATTTTGATGCCAGAAATTCAGAGTATTAAACTGTAAATTTAAGTTTGATTTAGATGCCATTACTCAGCATTATGAATTTATGTCACACTATATTGATATTACAAAAGACTTGTTTGTAGCTTTATTTTTCGCCTACACATATCAAAGAGACGGACAATATTATCCTATAAATGATGAAAATATTCATTTTGAAACAAGTCATTTTATTCATGCGCCCAATAAGGCTGGAGCATACACAACAAGTAGAACTTCAGAATCAACTGAAGAAATTGCCCTTGAACGAGCAATTAGCACAATAACAGAGCCTTATGATTCTGCAATAAGTGAGGGTTATATACCTAGTGCCGATTGGTTAGTTAAAAATGATTTTTTTGATCAAAAATATATTTTAGGTTTAAACTAATTGAGAAATTTAAGTTCAAAGTTGCCCAAAATACTCAAACCATCTGTAACAAGAAATCAAACCATGCGTTCCTTTACAATCTAACAAATTTCTTAAAATGTTCCTCTATTAAACCGCTAACTTTTTCTGTCATACTTGCATTATATCCGTTTTGAGAATTATAAGTTTTTATTGTAGCACTTCCATAATCAGTCTTTACGGACTTTTCATATGAAAATTTATTTGGATTTATCCTATCTATAATAACCTTTTCAATATATTTCTTATCTTGTATTTCCAAATACAGTTTTTCTCTATCAAAATTATAAACCGGTTTTAGGATAACCGTTTTGTCTTTTGTTTGGGAAACAAATTCCGGAACGGTCATTAGACGGCTTTTTTTTACTTTTGGCCAGGTATCATCAATAAGCATTCCTGCTCTTTTCACTAGTTTACAAGCCCTTAAAGACAAAACTTCATCCATTGCTGCCAAATCAGCTCCGCCTTTAAAAGAAACATTTTTATTCCTTGGAATATTAAAACTGAACATTGTTACAGGCTGCATCATATTTACCTCCTTTTTTATCTAAAAAAGGAACAAAAAATTTTTTGCGCGAATTTTCAAAAACTATTAATTCTTGTTATCATATTGGTGATTATAGCGATACTTGGTCCAAATCCTTGTTATAGCAGTTAAAGAAAATCCCATCGCAAGAAGGCTAAAAAGATAAGGCACACCTGTAATTACTGATTTTTGCTGAATTAATTTTTTTAATTCTTTATCTGAGCTTGTCTTGTTTTTTTGAGCTAATTTGTTTGCAATATTCGGAAGTTCTTTTCTTGTAGGAATATTAATCGTACCGTCTTTTGACTTCTTAACAAGTTCCGGATATTTACCCATTTTCAAGAGTAATTTTTTAAACCCCTCATCAAATAATGCAGAACCAAATATTGTGTAAAGTACAACAAGCGGAACTCGTGTCCAAACTTCGTAAAAATCGAGTTTTCCCCTGTCTTTTGCCGCCTCAGAATACCCAAATAAACCTGTTATACAAGTTACAGCCAGCTGCCCTTTACTAAGAGCAAGTTTTCCGTTTTGGTTATCGAAATCAAGTTTTAAATAATCTTTCAAAAACTTATCAGTATTTTTTGATTTTATCCCTATCGTGTGCAGCCCCTTAGAAATATATTTACCAGGCTCCAGCAGAGCTTCTGAAAATTTTAACGCATTCGCAGACTTATGTCCCCTAGATGCCAGAAGTAACCCCGCGCCCAATCCTGCAGCAGAGAGGATTCCGGCTTTTCTCAATTCCTGCTTGGCATGCACTTCGACCCGCTTTTGCTGAGCAGCATCCTCTTTCTTTTCCTTGTTCAAATTTGCAACATTATTGAAATCACTCAAATGAAAAACCTTTAGCGTGAATAGATTTTTCGCAAAACTTAAAGCATATTCAAGTACAGGCACGGCAAGACAAGCCAAAACAATGCCGGCTTTCGTCGTGATAACACGTTTTTTCAAAACACTATCAACCCCTGCCTGCTTTATTTCGGAAACACTCATCGGAAGTTTCTCAGAAATAGACGATTTTAAATCTTTTGGCTGAATTTTTTTGAAGATTTGATTTCGGTATAAATGTTCACCCAGAATCGGAGCCGCAAAATAAAATAACCCTGATTCAGCAAATTCCAGAAGCGAAAATTCCCAAAAATCAGCCTTACTTCTTGATAAAGCTGCTTTCGGAAGCCAATTTGTCGCTGTATCCTGTATAAACCTGGTTGAAGATAGGTTCTCCTGAGACTTAATAAACCCATCCAAAATCTTTGTACTTGCAGGGACTGCAAAACCTTGAAAATTACTATTTTTTCTACTCTGGTAACTGTTTACAGATGACAACATTCCTATTTCCCTTTCATAAAATGTAATTCAACACTAAAAAAGCCGCCTCTTAAAAGGCGGCTTTAAAATTTATTGTCTAAATCTAATTAACACATTCGATTCGCACAACAATTGCCGCCTTCCAAGAGGCTTTGCATCATCATAGACATCATCATTGTTGTGTTTTTGTACATAAATAAAATTCCTTTTGCAAAAAATGATATTATAAGTAAAATTTTTTGTCAAGAAAAAAGAGCGCCTTTTAAAAAGACGCTCTTTTTGTTTTTAAATCCTTGTCCTACTTAATATTTGAATAAGTCCAAGCATCGAATGTAGGTGTTTCAGAAATATTTAATTCTTTCTTCTTTTCACCTGCAGAGCAATCATCGTGAGCAATTGGCTTATACAATCTGTTGTAGTATTCAATAACCATTCTGTCAGAATTGAAGTAAGCTTCAGAAGTTCTGATAGCCTGTCTCATCAATCTTGCCCATTCCTGCTTGTTGTTGTAGTAAGTAGGAATAATCTGATTTTCGATAATATCCATTACACATTCGTGATCTTTCCAGTGTCTTTCTTCCCAAGGCATATCATCGTCTAATCCCGGATATTCAACAGTGTAACCGTTGATTCCGTTGAATGTACCTTCAACAGTCCATCCGTCATAAATAGACAAGTGAACAGCACCGTTAGCGTTAGCTGACATACCAGAAGTACCTGAAGCTTCGAACGGTCTTAACGGAGTATTCAACCAAACATCAGTACCGCGTTTCAGCATACCTGACAATTGTAATTCATAACCCGGAAGTACAACAACATTCTTCAATGTGTGTGAACGGTTAAGAAGTTTGTTGAACATTTCTTTACCCATAACATCATCCGGGTGGAATTTACCTGCAAAGATAATCTGAATCTTGTTTTCTTCAAGAAGTTTGTTGATTCTGTCTTTGTCCATCAAAATCAACCAAGCACGTTTGTAATCAGCAAATCTTCTTGCCCAAGTGATTGTTAATACATCCGGGTCAAATCTCTTACCGGCAACGTTTGCAACATATTTGAATAATTCTTCTTTCATTTCGCGTTTTGTTGCAAGAAGTTCGTCAAACGACTTGTCGCCGTTCATTCTTTCATCCTGCCAGTAATGGAGGTTTACAGCATTGGTGATAGCTCTAATCGGGCATCTGTCTTCAACCCATTCCCACATCTTGTTTGCAACAAGACCGTGAAGCTGAGAAACAGCGTTAGCAATTCTTGACATTCTCAATGCTGCAACTGTAAGAGAGAAGTTTTCGCCGCCCAATTGGATAGCTCTTTCTCTAGTAGCACCGGCAAAGAATCCGCCTTCCAGAAGTGTATCTACCCAGTGAACTTCGTTACCAGCAGCTACAGGAGTGTGAGTTGTAAATACAGTTCTCTTTCTAACTTCATCCAGGTTGCCGTTGTACTGTCTCAAAAGTTCAAATGCTGCAGGAAGAGCGTGCCCTTCGTTCATGTGAATTACATCAAAATTGTAACCGGCAGCTTGAAGAACTCTAACACCTGCGATACCAAGAACTGTTTCCTGAGCGATTCTGATTTTTTCATTTCCGTCATACAATTTGTAAGAAATGCTCTTAGCCCAGTCGCTGTTACCGTCAATATCAGTTGTAAGAAGGTATACAGGGCAAGTTCCGAACAATTCAGGATCAACTCTGAACGCTTTAACTTTAACTTTTTCGCCGAAAGTATCTACTTCTACTGTTATTCCTGTATCAACAAGGAAATCATAATATTTTCTTATGTAAGCTACTTCGACGTTGCCTGAGTGGTCGATTCTCTGGTCATAATAACCATAAGACCAAAGCATTGTTACACCAACCATAGGCATTTGTAAATAACCGGCAGATAACATGTGTGAACCTGCCAAAAAGCCTAAACCACCTGAATATGTACTAAGTGATTGATCCATTGCTATTTCCATTGAGAAATAAGCTACATTTGGTAATGTCATAATTTTAAACCTTTTCTATTGTGTACTACTAAAGGACTAATTCAGTCCATCCAATTATATACCAACAACATAATCCATAATCAATATTTTTATCCAAAAACTAATACTTAAATATTACTTTACAAGCCATGAAGCAGAAAATATGGGGGTTTTACAATTGTAAAGAAATGTTAAGAAGTAATCCTTTAGAATTAGTTCTTAATAACTAATCATTATCATCTTTTCCAAAAATCTGACCAAGAATTCCGCCGATTGCACCGCCGAATATTGCACCGCCTAATGTTCCGACAACCGGCACAACTGAACCTATTGCAGCACCAATAGCTACACCTGCCAAAGCAGCTTTTGTGGCAGCAGTCTTAGCATTAGCCTGAGGATCCGGGCCGCCCATGTCTTTCAACTTCTTTGACTTACCGGTTGGTTTTAAGTTTGTTCTTGAAATTGCAGGCTTTAGAATCCTATTTGGTCTGGTTGACATAATTGGACGAATCGATACCATATCATAAACTCCTTATATTCTCTTAAGAGATTTTCATGTTATTCTAAATAGAGTTAGTTTTCAACTCTTTGTTAAGATATATGAAAGGAAAATCAATGCTTACAGGACCGTTTTTGGATAGAAATTGGATGGGAGAAAACAAAGATTACGAATCTTCCGAAATAATCATGCTTGGAATGCCGTTTGACGGCACGGTGTCATACCGTCCGGGCTCAAGATTTGCGCCGGAGCAGATTAGGCTCGCAAGCTGGGGGTTAGAAGAATATTCACCTTATTTTGACAAACATCTTGAGGATTGCAATTTCCATGACGCGGGGGATTTAGAATTTCCGCTCGGGAATACGGTTAAATCGCTTCAAGTTATTGAAAAAAATGTTGAAGAGATATACAGAGACGGTAAAAAAGTTTTCGGAATCGGAGGCGAGCATCTGGTTACACTGCCGGAGATTAAGGCTGTATCAAAATTTTACAAGAACCTTGCCATAGTTCATTTTGATGCACACACGGATTTGAGAGAGGAATACTTAGGCGAACCGCTTTCTCACTCTGCCGTAATCCGACATGCCGGAGAAATTATCGGATTTGAAAACATTAAACAAATCGGTATCAGATCGGGCATGAAAGAAGAGTTTGAATTAATGAAAAAATATAATACTCTTATTCACAACCATAATGAGCTTGATTCGCTGAAAGGAAAGGATATCTTTGTAACAGTGGATTTGGATGTCCTTGACACTTCTATCATGCCTGGAACAGGAACGCCTGAAGTCGGCGGTTTGAATTTTAATGAACTTGTAGGATGGTTTAAATATCTCAGCGGGTTTAATATAATAGGTGCGGACGTTGTAGAACTTGCACCGGACTATGATGCCTCAGGAGCTTCAACAGCCGTAGCCACAAAGGTTATTAGAGAACTTTTGATGGCAATGAGTTAAAAAATTTGCCACGAGAAATAATATCAAGTAATATGGTGTAAAAAAGCGCTTTTGATATTTGAGGAGTGTTAGCTTATGAAAAGATTTGTAAAATCAAGTATAATATTAATGTCAGCGGTATTGATGACGATAGGAAACGCTTACGCCGCGACACCGGCCGAATTGTATGACGATGTTTGGAAGATTGTAAGCAAAAAGTATTACGACCCGACCAACAATAATCAAGACTGGGATAAATGGCGTTATCGTTACGAAAACAAGCTGAAAACAAAGGAAGATGCTTACGTTGCAATCGAAACCATGCTTTCGAGCTTAAATGATCCGTATACAAGATTCCTTGATCCAAAAGAGTTTTCGGAAGAAACCGAATCTATCAAGGGTTCGCTGAAAGGTATCGGAACACAAATTGCAATCAGAGACGGAAACCTTGTTATTATTGCGCCTCTGGAAGATTCTCCGGCAGAACGCGCAGGGCTTCAGGCTGATGATTACATACTGGAAATCAACGGAGAAAGTACAAAAGGTATCAGTATTGAAGCAGCAGCCGACAAAATCAGAGGTGAAAAAGGCACGACAGTAACACTTTTGATTCAGAGAAAAGGTGTTCCAAATAAGACTTACAGCGTTGTAAGAGACGAGATTGAAGTAAAATCAGTTTCCTGCAAACCGCCGTTTGAGACAACAAAAATCCCAAATGATATTCAATACATAAGGTTAAGTTCGTTTATAAGCAAGAATGCTGCGGGAGAAATCGAATCAATCCTGAATAATTCAAGCGGAATGAAAGGTTTTATAATAGACCTCCGTTCTAACCCGGGCGGACTTTTGACAAACGCTATCTACATTTCTGACATGCTCTTAAGAGGCGGAGTGATAGTAAGCACAGTTGACAGAGACCATTACAAAAACACAACCCGCGCAAGAATGCAGCAGGTAACCGACAAACCGATTGTTGTTTTGATTAACAAAGGTTCAGCTTCCGCAAGTGAAATCCTGAGCGGAGCATTGAAAGACAATCACCGTGCAACAATTGTCGGCGAGCAGTCGTTTGGCAAAGGTTTGGTGCAAGAGATTAACAGACTGCCTGACGAAGCAGGCATGAATATTACTATCCAGAGATATCTGACGCCTTCCGGAAATGACATTAACAAAAAAGGCATAACTCCTGATGTTGTGGTAGAATTAACTAAGGAGAATGTTGAAGCCAAGAAAGACGTTCAACTGGAAAAAGCGGTAGAAATATTGGAAAAAATGACATGTCTTGTTCAGGGATAAAACAAAAAGAATGGATAATCGGGGGGAGGGGTAAATGTATAAAGTCGGCAGACAACCCCGAAACCACAGGTTTGGATAAAAACGCCGAGTCTGCCTCTATAGCAGAACTACAGGCAGGGCAAACTGTGGCTGGCGAGGCTACAGACCGGATGGTCTCCGAGGGGGGGGGTAAATGTATAGAGTCGGCAGGTGAAACTACCGGCCGGGCGCTCTCCGAGGGGGGGGGTAAATACAAAAGGTCGGCAGACAACCCTGAAACTACCGGACGGACGAACTCAGCCCCCTCCATCATAGACAGATTGCTTGAAGTTAGGGGCATTACAACCGAAGAGGCGAAGAAAGATTTTCTTAACCCGCTCGGGATTACGCTAATGCACCCTAACGCGTTTTGTGATATGCCAAAGGCTGTTGAAAGAATAGTCAAAGCAATTGATGAGAAAGAAAATATTCTGATATACGGCGACTTCGATGCTGACGGGGTTACATCAACCTCGCTTTTGATGAAAACATTCACTTATCTCGGTGCTAATGTCGATTTCTATATTCCGGACAGAGAAGAAGAAGGACACGGACTTCATACCAAATCACTCGTTCAGCTGCTGACAAAAAAGAAGCCAAAACTTATTATTACTGTCGATAACGGTATCAGCAGCGTTGAGGAAGTAAAATTTATTAACAGTTTTCAGCGTGATGTTATTATAACAGACCACCACGAAGCACCGGAAAAGCTTCCGCCAGCTTACGCAATAATTAACCCGAAAGCAATGAACGCTCTGGATGAGAAACTTACACCGACCCAGATTGAATATCTGACCTCACTTGCAGGCGTAGGTGTTGCATTCAAACTCGCTCAAGCTGTCCTTGAAAAATATGACAAATTGAATTTCAGTCTCGAACTTCTACCCTATGTCACAGTCGGAACAATAGCGGATATAGTTCCGCTTATCGGAGAAAACAGATACTATGTAACTAAAGGACTTGAACTTATTGCAGCAGGAAAACATTACGGCATAAAAAGAATGCTTGATGTTGCAGGAGTTGGAACGGATAACGGTCTGACCGCAGAGCAGATTGCCTTTACAATTGCGCCGAGAATCAACGCTTCTGGAAGAATTGATAATGTTGATAATGCAATAAAAGTTATGATTTCCGAAAACAAACAGGAAATCGAAATGGCAATCATTGCGTTAGAAAACTTTAATAAACTCCGTCAGGAAATGTGTTCACAGACATTCGCGGAAGCCGACGAAATGTGGAGAGCTTCAAAAAGCCGAGATAATGCAATTGTGCTTTTCAGCAAAGATTGGCATATCGGAATTATCGGAATCGTTGCCTCCAAGTTTGTTGAAAAATATTATAAGCCGACATTCATTATGAACTACTCGGAAGAAACAAAAACCTTCCGCTGTTCAGCAAGAGGCGTAAAAGAATTAAACCTTTACGATATTATCTCTAATATTTCAGAATACTTAGATGGGTTCGGCGGACACCAGCTAGCTGCAGGCTTAAGTTTTTCGGAAGAAAAAGCGTCTTTTGATACAGTTAAAAAAGCGCTTAATAAAACCGTTGATGAAATGCTTAACGGACAAAAGCTTAATCCCTCGCTGGATATTGATTTGGAACTTTCAATTAACGATGTTGATATCGATTTGGTGGAAGAAATTTCTAAGCTTGAGCCGTTCGGAGCGGGGAATCCTTCACCAACATTTGTTGTTAAAAACCTTGTACTCAAGCAGAAAAAACTCATGGGCTCAACAAAAGATCATCTAAAACTAACCGTTGAAACCCCAAGCGGTACAATGGATTGTGTCTGGTGGTCAAGAGGAGATATTCCGCTGATTGCAGGAGACAGACTTGATATTGCGTTCGCGCCGCAGCTTAATACCTTTAACGGCGTAACTTCTGTACAGCTTATTTTAAAAGATGTTCACTCTGATGCGCTTAAGGAAGAAGAAGCTGCAAAGGTTAAGATATACGATCATAGAAAAAAGACAAATATATTAGCGCAGGTTAACGATTATATAAAAAATTCCAAACTAAAAATCTGCGCCTTTGTTGAGGATAGAAACATCTTAGAAAAACTCAAACCGTTTGAACATATCCTCAAATCCGCAGTTACAAGAAATACCGCCGAAAAATCAGACGTTTTGATGTTTTTCGACTACCCTGCGGATGAAGATATTCTGCAGAATTTAATGACAACCGTATCTCCGGATGCGATTCATTATATGAACTATGAGCTCGGCAAGTTCAATGAAGAAGGCATGTTGAAAACATTCTCCGGGATGATTAGATACACCTGCAACACTCTTGATGGGGTTTTTAACCTGTCACGCGCAGCATCGGCACTCGGGGTTACTGATATAGTGATTGAAACCATGCTTGAAATGTTTGAAGATACAGGCATGATAAAGATTAAATCCAGAGGAGAAGATGCATTTAAAATAGAGTTTCTAAACTCGGTTGAACTTTCCAAGGCGCTTCATACAATTAAGTATGCCGAATTTATTGAGCTTATGAACACAATTAATGATTACAAAAACAAATTCCAAACGACTGACATCATATAAGGACTTGGCATCTTCTGCTCAATATGATATTATGATACTTGTAAAAAAGAAGATGGAGTTTTAGAAATATGAAAAAATTTGAAAAAGGCTTTACTTTGATAGAATTACTTTTATGCCTGGCTATTATAGGTATTGTGTCTGCATTTGGGATGACAATTACTAAGCGTACAACTGCAAAAGCTTACAATTTGTTTTATTATACCGGATATACTAACCTTTACGATGTAGTCAACGAAATCGGAGGTCTGTCTGGTTCAGTGGATGAATGTGCAGAAAAATTGAATACTTATCTCGGCAAGACCGACAAAGACGGAAAACCACAAGAAGTTCAAACAGAAGGCTCTTCCAAGGTTATTGAAACTATGAACGGCATTAAATATGCTCTGTCACAATCCAACGGTAAATACGTTGTTATGATGAGCGTTCCTGCCGCAAAAACAAAACAAAATAACGGTTATGAAACAGTAAGATTCTTGTACATTCCGGAAGGTACATCAGCGACTATCCCCGGAGGTCTGTTGGTTCCGATAGCCGGCGGGAGTGTAAATCTGCAGGACAGAAAAGACCTGCTTCCGACATATATTGATGACGGCGGTTTGTCTGATAAATCAACGGCCTATTATTCATACCGTGAGGCATTCTGCAGATTAAGCAGAAACCAAAACTTAACTGCAATGCTTCCGTTATCAGAGTTTACGGTAACAAACTCCGGTATTGAATTTCCGTTTGCTAAGTGGACTGCTGAAATTGGAGGCGATCCAAATGCTCCATATCAAAGCCCTGATGCTGACCCAATCCCTGAGATGCAAGGTCCCGATGATGGTTTGCAGAAATTCCCGGTTGAAGACCTTACCGGCGGCGGCAATGGTGGCGGCGATGGCAACGGCGGCGGTAATGGCGGCGGAAACGGAGGCTCCACAACAATTATCAATTGTTCCGGGTTGACACTCCCCACAACTCAGGAAAAAGGTGTACTAAAAGTAGCAAGTCCTTTGAAGGCAAGATAATTTTAAGTAATAAGGGTTGAATAAAAGTTCAACCCTTATTTATATATTGAGAAAATCTATTTAGAGCAACCTCTAAATCCTGAGCGCAGTAACCTATTCTGACATATCCTTCCATTTCCATTGTTTCTCCGGGAAGCATCGCAACTCCTGTTTTGAGCTGTAAATCACGGCACAGGTCTCTTGATTTGATATCCAGATTGTACCTCAAAAGAACGGTTGTTCCTCCTTCCGGCAAAAGACAACTGACGCGAGATTCGGTATTAAGCCAATTATTTAAGATGCTTAAGCCCTGTCTCATGATTCCGAAATTCCTCTTTTCAATCCGCTCCCTGTTCTCCAGAGCGATTGATGCAAAATAATCGTCTAATATGCTTACGCTTATTGTATTGTACTGTCTCTGGTGATTGATTTCGGCTATTAAATCTTCTCTTGCCGCAACCCAGCCTACTCTTAGCCCCGGAAGAGAATATGTCTTTGACATGCTGCCCACAGATATTCCGCGCTCATACATATCCGCAATAGATTTTGAATAAGGCTTTCCTATCAGATTAAGTCCTCTGTAAACCTCGTCAGACAGAATCCAAACATTTTTAGTTTTTGCAATGCTGACAATTTCTTCAAGCATCCAATCTGGAATAACTGAGCCTGTCGGATTGTTAGGATTATTTAAACAAAGGAGTTTCGTCTTTGAGGTGATTATGCTGTCCAGCTCCTCAAGATTAGGATGCCAATTGTTTTCTTCTTTTAAAAAGCAAAGCTTAACATTACATCCGAGCGCCTCCGGAATCGAGTAATGCTGCTGGTATGTAGGAACGATAGATACAACTTCATCTCCCATATCCAGAAGGGATAAAAATATTAGCTGGTTTGCGCCGATGGCTCCGTGGGTTACGGTGATATTATTTAATTCCTGAGCTTCATAAAGACTTTTAATCGCACTTTTGAGCCTTAAGGAACCTTCAATATCGCCATAGCCTAGTTTCACATCAAATATATTCTTACCATAAGGAAGTTCCCCGATAGACAGAGGAGAAATGCAGGTCGTTGTTAAATCGTACTTGGCAGAGGGCTCATACTTGTTCATCCATTCTTCTATTTTAAATCCTGCTATTTTCATACATTTATACTAGCATAAAAGGATTGTAATACATTTTTTTTCCTGCTAAAATTATAGAACTATGAAAAAATTAATTATATCTTTATTAACTACATTATTTTTATTCTCGCCTGCATTTGCAGGTAATATTGATGTTCTGGCAACTATGCAGAGCAAATCAAATATTCAGGACAGAGTATGGGTCGGAACTTTTCAAATTGTATGGAATGATTTTATGGACAAAATTGCCCATAACGTGATAAAGTTTCCTGATGGTACTCCGCAAATTGTTAATGAACTGAACAGACAGGATTTTACGGTTGAAGATTTGTCTGAAAATTGCTATTACAAATATTCAGGCAAAGTTAAAAAGAATACAAAGAAAACAATTGCAAAAGCAATAAAACGTAAATTTGATGAGACAAGCGAACTTTTAGAACAGCTGAATCTCACACCTGATAAGAATAAATTTATTGTATATGCAATGCTCAAAAAAGACTTTGAGTTTTTGAAGCCGTTTGATAAGCTTGGAAAATCTAATTTTAGGGATCAGGAAGCTGAGTTCTTCGGTATAGATAAAAATTCTTCAAGAGAATTAGCCCAAGGCGTTCGAGTTTTGTTCTACAATTCTCCGTCGGATTTTGCGGTTGCTCTTGATACAAGTGATAAAGATGAAGTATACCTTTATAAAACCGAAAACACTAAAACTTTCAATTACATATACGCTGATATGCTGAAGAAAGAGGCTCAATACAGCGGAGACAAAACTTTAAACAAAGATGATGAATTAAAAGTTCCAAACTTGAAATTCTATGAAGAAAAAAGTTTTGATGAAGTCACCGGAAAAAGAATTAAAGGCACAAATCTGGTAATTGACCAGGCTATGGAAACTATCGAATTTGAGATGAATAATAAAGGTGTTGAACTCAAAAGCGAAGCAGCAATGATTGCTACTATGTCAGCTCTGCTGCCTCCGGAAGAAGTCAGAAACTTCTATTTTGACGACACATTTGTTCTATTCCTCAAAGAAAAAACAAAATCTAAGCCGTACTTTGCTTTGAGAGTATACGACATATCTAATTTCCAATAGTCCTCGTCGTCATTTAAGATATATTTCTGCGGAGAGAATATGTAATTTTTTATTACAGGATTTTCCTTTTGCATGTTTCTATATTAAAATGTTAATATAGAAAAGACCTTGGTCTTTTATTATCTACATTGGGTTATTAAATAGTTGGGCTGGATTTGAATGAGAAGAAGAAGAAAAAAGTATGATTTATATATTGTTATAGCTTTATTAATTATTACAATAGGTTATTTTGTATACAACCATGTTTCATCAGAATCCAGAGGTGTAAATAATTATGCGGCTGCTCTGGAAGATTACAAAGCAAGTGATTACGAAAAGGCATATCAGGAATTCGGAAAAGTTCCTTCAGGTTCAAGCCTTAAATCATCCGCCCTCTTTCGTCAGGCAAGATGCGCTACTAATATGGATAAAAAGGAACTTGCAATCAAAAAATATAAACGCATTGTCAGTTCAAGCTCAAAGTCAGCGATTGTGCCTATAAGCCAATATAATATGGCAACATTAATGTATGAAACCCAAGATAAAGGGGCGAAGAAGAATTTCAAAAAAATTGTCAAAAAACACCCTTCAAGTGATTATGCAATAGCATCAGAGTATTATCTAGGCATGATAGAGGCTGAAACTCCGCATAAAAGCGAAAAACAGATTGCAAAGGCAAAAGAGAGAGCTCTAATACATTACAAAACGTACCTTGAAAAAGCTCCGGACGGAAGGTTTGCTCTAAAAGTTATTGATGAGATAGTTAAGCTGGATACAACACTTACAAACTATGATAATCTCCTTATTGCAAAAGGGTATTATCAAAACGGCGAATATGAAAAGGCTAAATCATATTTGAATAAAACAACTCTTGCTGAGAGCTGGTCTGACTTTGCAAAAAATGAGTATAAACTTAAAAATAATGACAAAACAAAATATTATACTGAACTAGGTTTGCAAAAACACGCAGCAACCACAAATCAGGCGGATGTGTTGGAAGTTATAGACAATTATATTACAATGTTTCCGACAAGAGGCGAGGGCATAAAAAAACTTGTAAGCCTGAATGCAAAATCAACCGGTGCTGATTATATAGCTTACCTGAACTGTAATGAAGTTGTTGAATCCAACTTTAAGGAAGCCTGCTTTAGAACATTATACGAAAACTATCCGAACGGTCAATTCTCGGCAGATTCTTTGTATAATCTTTTTATAACCAAATATTTACAGAAAAAATACTATGACGCTCAGCGTTTAGGATTTTTGCATTTGAAAAAATTCCCTAACGTAAAATCAAGCCCCGCTGTTACGTATTTTATGGGAAAAATCGCGTTTAAACTAAAACATTATGAAAGCGCAAACAGTTATTACAAAAAAGTTATCGACACATATCCTGATACATATTACGCATATAGAGCAAACTATAATCTCTATAAAGATGACGGAACACTTCCTTTCGGCGAGTTAATAGAAAAACCGGTGATATTTCCATACAAGAAATCGCTGGATAATAACTTAGTCGTAAAACTTGCCTATCTTGGCGACTACGATTTAGTTGAAGAGCTTTGCAAGAAAGATAAATTTATCCAGAGCTGGCTTGCTTACGAAAGGGGAAATTATACAATTTCAGTGGTTCTTGCAAGAAATGCTATGGAAGAATTGCCGGAAAAACCACCGTTTAGTGATTTGAGATGGAGATTAGTCTACCCGATGCACTACTACGATATCGTAGATAAAGTCAAAGGCGATAATAATCCTATAATATTACAATCAATTATAAGAGAGGAGAGCCACTTTAATCCTTTTGCAACAAGTGCCGTAGGTGCAAAAGGTTTAATGCAGCTTATGCCTGCAACCTATAATGAAGTTGTAAAAAAACACAACCTGCCTTCTAACCTTAATGTTGAAACATCAAATATTACAGCAGGAAGCCTTTATTATGAAGGTTTAAAGAAAGTTTTAGGCAATAAGGATTTGTATGCAATAACAGCATACAACGGCGGAATAGGTTCGGTTAACAAATGGTTCTCAAAGCTTATCTACAGTGATACAGATGAATTTGTCGAGCAGATTCCGTATCCTGAGACAAAAAACTATGTTAAAAAAGTTCTGCGCTCTTACTGGGTATATGGAAATGTATATTAAACGTATGATTTTGTTATTTGTTTAATATGATATGCTTTTGGTGTAAACAGGAAAGTAGAAAGGGTTTATTTATGACATCAACAATTATTGCAATAGTTGCGGCGCTCGTAGTGATTGGCTGGGCTTATTCTGTTTATGTATCTTTGATTCAGAAGAGAAACAAGACACAGGAAGCATTTTCATCTATTGATGTTCAGCTTAAGAAAAGATACGATTTGATACCTAACATCCTTACAATTGCGCAGAAATTTATGGATCACGAGCGCGGTTTGATGGAAGAAGTTACCAAACTGAGAACTCAGGCAATGGAAATTCCGGGTAATTTCGAAAATATTGACCGCAAAATTGCTCTTGATGGTGAAATCGCCAAGAAGATGGGACAGATTATGGTTGCTGTAGAAAATTATCCGCAGTTAAAATCCGACCAGACAATGGTAACTGCAATGCAGACTTATAATGAAGTTGAAGAACATATTGCTGCAGCAAGAAGATTCTACAACTCTGCAGCACTGGAGTTAAAGAACGCTGTAGAAATCTTCCCTTCATCATTCTTTGCGCGTATGATGAATATCAAATCTACTGATTTCTTCAAGGCAGAAGAAAAAGAAAGACAGGCTGTTAACGCATCTGACTTTTTGAAATAAATGTTTATTTTTTTAATCCCCGCTTTAAAAAAGCGGGGATTTTATGAGGATTTATGAACAAATCAAAGGCTCAATTAAAATCAGAGTTTACGGAATTTTTTGAGAAAGACGCCTCGCCGCTTCTCGGGGAATACGAAGCGATGCGTAAAAAAGACAGAATTGCGCAGCTCGGCCTTTACTTATTTCTGACAAGTATTCCTGTTCTCTGGCTGTTTCCTCCTTTAGGGCTTGCTCTGCTATTTTTAGCGATGGGCTTTTTCTGCATATATTTCAATTTGATTAAAAAAAACAATAATAGTATTGATTTAGACTATGAAATGAACCTTAAAAAAAAGCTTATGCCAAAATTTTTGGCCATATTCGGGGATTTTAAATGGTCAAAATTTCTGCCTCAAAAAATTAAGAAAACAGCCCCTAAGCTCAGGGCTCTTAATATTTTCCCCAAGGCTTTTTTTATGGGTTTTGATGATTTTCTTGAGGGAAAATATTTGGATATTAATATTGAAATTGTTGAAACCCTTACCGGCAAATATGTTTGGTCAATCTCCGCCATTTTATTTTTAATAATTTTTATTTTGCCTGTTATTTTGGTAATAATAGGTATTCTTATTTTTATAATAATGATTATTACATCAGCCGTGACCGGTAATAATATTGACATTATGGGCATAGTGTTTATTACACTGCTTGCTTTAATATTTGTCATTATTCCTGCGGTTTTTGCAATACTGGATTCTTCAATGCGCTGTGTTGTTGTTTCCTGTAAGATTCCCAAACATTTTAATGGACGGACTTTTCTATATGAGAATGCTAGAACTGCTAATAAATTGATTCTTAAAGATAGGAAAGGATATGAAGAAGTAAATCTTGAAGATGTGAACTTCAATAAAATGTATACAGTTTTTTCAACTGACCAGGTAGAAGCAAGATATCTTTTAACAACAGGATTTATGGAAAGATTCCAAAATATTAAAACCGCATTTGATGCAAAATACATCAGAGCTGAATTTAAAGACGGCGAGCTTATTATTCTTATCGGAGTAAATAAAGATATGTTTGCAATGGGGAATATGACAAAAGAGACGACATATAGAACATTCTTTGAATTATTTGAAGAGATATATTCTGTGCTGTCTCTTGTAGAACATTTGAAATTGAATCAAAATATAGGATTATAAATATGAGTGAAGTAAAAACATACAAACAAATGAGAGAAGAATTTTACACCAAATACAGGAATAACATTGTTCCTGCCGTTGCCGGATTTGAAAAAGAACGCAAAACAAAGCTGGTGCTTGCAATTTCCTTAAGCTGTGGATTATTTATTGCTGGACTAGTTTTTATGTTGGTTAACTCTTTCTACGCCAGTCCTGAACATAATATCAATATTGATGGAAAAGCATTAGGTATACTATTTGCCGTTGCTATTGGTGTTTATTTCATATTCAAAAAAACTTTTGAAAATAAGATTAAAGAAAAAATTATGCCAATTGTATGCTCATGTTTTGGAGATTTAAAATGGCTTACCTTAAAGGAAAAAACAAATATAAACGGCAAGATTTTATTAGAATCTCACCTCATTGATAAATACAATGTCGAGAATTTTGATGATATTTTTGAAGGAAAATATCATGGTGTCGGGTATCGAATTGTAGAATCTGAATTTATTATGGACTATGAGAAAAACAAACCTATAAATCACGACAACAGTAGCACAAAGAATAGACGTACTATTTTCAAAGGTGTTGTGGTAATTCTTGATATGAATAAGAATTTTACCGGAAATACTGTGATAAGACCAGATAGCTTTATGCATTCATCTCCTGCAAAGAATCTTAAACATACAACATTAGAAGATGTGGTGTTTGAAAAGAAATTTGATGTTTATACTGATGATGAAGTTGAGGCCAGATATTTGATTACGACTTCTTTTATGGAAAGATTAAATAACATGCAGGTAGCCTTCTCGGCAGACAATGTATCTTGTGCTTTTTATGATAAGTATCTAATTATAGGACTGCATACCAATAAAGATTTATTTTCCATTTGTTCACTATTCAAGCCGGTCGATGATTCTAAACAGTATTTCACAATGTTTGAAGAAATTCTATCCATTGTAAATCTTATTGAGCATTTTAAACTGGCTCAGAAAATTGGGCTCTAACCATACCTTTGCGAAAAAGTTTGTTTTTTGTAAAATGAACTTATGGAAAATATTGAACTTGATATAGAATCTTTAAGAAAAGCATACGATTCTTTGGAAAAAGCTTTTGCGGTTTATCAAAAAGGTAGTCTGGAGCAGGATATCTGCGATATTTATGCTGATTCCTGTGTTAAACGATTTGAATACACTTTTGAAACTGCTTGGAAGCTTATGAAAAAATATTTCAAGCTCCAATATTCCAAAAAGGAAGAAGAGCTTACTATGAACAATATATTCCGATATATGGAAGGCTATGGTTTTACTGATTCCTGGCTAAAATGGAAAGATTATTACACCCAGAGAAACAATACTTCTCATGAATACAATTTTGAAAAATCACGCAGACTAATTGAAATTATTCCTGATTTTCTTTTTGATGTAAAATTCTTATTAAACAAATGGGATTCCCTGTCATGATAAAAGGCATAAGCAGTGAAGAAGAAAAAATAATCCAAAACATACTTGCAGCGTATAAAAAAGATTACGAATTTTACTATTACGGTTCAAGGGTTAAGGGTAATTTTGAAAAAACATCCGATTTGGATATATTAATTAAAAGTAAAATACCTTATGAAAAATTGGAAATTATCAAATTTCTTTTTGACCAATCGAATTTACCTTATGTTGTCAACTTTACAGATTATGACACAATAGACGAAAAATTTTATAAACTTATAGAAAAGGATTTGGTACGGATTTAGTATGCAGCGAGGCTTATTTATAACATTTGAAGGTGCAGACGGTTGCGGAAAAACGACCCAGATAGAACTTCTGGACAAATATTTACGCGCAGCTGGGCGTGATACTCTTCTCACCAGAGAACCCGGTTCAAGGGGATTGGGCGAAAAATTAAGAGAAATTTTGCTCAATTATGACGGCGAGGTATCGCCAACTGCCGAATCATTTTTATTTCTCGCAGACAGGGCGCAGCACGTTGACTGTATTATAAAACCTGCGCTCAAAGAGGGGAAAATTATCCTCTGTGACAGGCATACGGATTCAACAGTTGCTTATCAGGGCTACGGAAGAGAGTTGGATATTACTCAAATTAATTATCTGAACAATATTGCAACCGGCGGTCTGAAACCGGATTTAACAATCGTTTTCGATATTGATGTTGAAACATCTCTTGCAAGGGTCGGCAAAAATAAAGACAGAATGGAATCAGCAGGAATTGATTTTTTTAACCGCGTAAGACACGGTTATCTTGATATTGCTCGAAAAGAGCCTGACAGGGTGAAAGTTATAGACTCTTCTGATACAATAGAGAATATTCACAAAAAGGTTTTGGAGCTGGTAAACTGTCTATGAATTTGCAGGAACTTGAACAACGCATAAAAAAGAATAAACAGAACTTTGATTTTGCAGCGTTAAATCAGGAATTAAAGGATTTAGAATCAAAGCTGCAAACGCCCGAGGTCTGGTCAAATCAGAACCTTGCATCTGAGCTTGGGCAAAAATCAAGAGAAATCAAAGAAACATTAGAGATGTTTTCCAGATGGGAAAATATTATAGAGGATGCCAAAACCGCTCAGGAAATAGGAGACGAAGAGCTTCTCAAAGAAAGTGAGAATGCGCTTCATACACTAGAAAAAGAACTTGATAAATACGATATCCAAAAAATGCTTTCCGGCGAGTATGACGAAGCTGATGCGTTTTTGAGTATTAATGCGGGAGCCGGCGGGACAGATGCTCAGGATTGGGCGAATATGCTTCTCAGGATGTACACCAGATGGGCGGAATCAAAGGGGTGGAAGGTTGAACTCGTTGACAAGTCGGAAGGTGAAGAAGCAGGCATAAAATCCGCTACAATAAAGATTACGGGTAAATACGCTTACGGGTACGCAAAAGCTGAAAAAGGCGTTCACAGGCTTGTGAGAATTTCTCCTTTTAATGCAAACGGCAAAAGGCAGACGAGTTTTGCATCCTGCGAAGTTTCTCCGATAATTCCTGATTACGAGAAAACTATTACAATTCCCCCGGAGGATATTGAAGTAGATACAATGCGTTCAGGCGGCGCGGGCGGTCAGAATGTCAACAAAGTTGAAACCGCTGTTCGAATTCTGCACAAGCCGACAGGGATTGTTGTTAAATGCCAGCAGGAGCGCTCACAGCTTCAAAATAAAGAAAACGCAATGCAAATGCTTGCATCAAAGCTTCTTGAAATCCGCCAGAGAGAACACGAGAAGAAGCTTGCAGAACTAAAGGGTGAAAATTTTGATATAAACTTCGGCTCGCAAATCCGTTCTTACGTTTTCCATCCGTATAAATTAGTAAAAGATCACCGTACAGGATTTGAAATGGGGAATGTTGATGCGGTTATGGACGGCGATTTAGACGGTTTCATTGAGGCTTACTTAAAAAGCTAAAATATGTTATAATAAAATCTCAATGGACAAAATAAAAGCGGGCTAATGGTTTTTATAGTTATATTGTGTGCTGTAGTAATATTCTCGGCAATTTTCACTAACAAATTTTTAAACACGCTCGGAATCCCTGCGTTATTGTTTTTTATGTGTCTTGGTATGCTGTTCGGCTCAGACGGAATATTCAAGATTCATTATGCGGACTTTACAACAACAAAGGATCTGTGTTCAATAGCGCTCGGATTTATAATCTTTTACGGCGGTTTCTGCACAAAATGGCAGACTGCAAAACCGATTATTGCAAAAGCTTCTATTCTTTCCACCATAGGTGTTTTTGGAACAGCTGCTCTGACGTGCATTTTTTGCCACTTTATACTTAACCTGAATTTCCTTGAAAGTTTTCTTATAGGCTCTGTAATAAGCTCTACGGATGCAGCTTCGGTTTTTTCGATTTTGAGGGCTAAAAAACTGAACCTGAAAGACCACACAGCACCGCTTCTTGAAATAGAGAGCGGAAGCAACGATCCGATGTCTTATGTTCTGGTAATCCTTGCGATCACGCTTTTGCAGGGGCAGAGCGCAGGATTTGTTTTTGTTCTGTTTTTAAAACAGATGATTCTCGGGATTCTAACCGGTGTCATAATCGCAAAAGCGGCTATTTTTATATTTGAAAAAACAAGAATAGTAACAGAAGGAAACGACACACTTTTTATCATCGCGCTTGTACTTGCAGCGTACGCATTGCCTGAATTATACAGCGGCAACCCATTTTTATCCGTATATTTTCTCGGCATAATTCTGGGTAATGCAAAAATCCACAACAAATCTTCTATGATAAACTTCTTTGATGGCATAACAAAGCTTGCTCAAATAGGCATATTCTTTATTCTGGGCTTACTTGCATTCCCAAGAGAAGTTCCACAAATACTGGTTACCGGAACATTGATATTCCTGTTTTTGACCTTTATTGCCCGACCGATTGTAATATTTGCACTGCTTCTTCCGTTCAAATCAAGCATTAATCAATGCCTGCTTGTATCCTGGGCCGGATTAAGGGGCGTTGCCTCGATTGTATTTGCAATAATCGCGGCAGACAGCGGAATTACACTCCATTATGATTTGTTCCATCTTGTATTTTTAATATCAATACTTTCAGTCGCTTTTCAGGGAACTCTGCTTCCTTGGTTTTCTAAAAAAACAAACATGCTCGATGAGTTTTCAGACGTGAAAAAGACATTTAATGATTATCAGGAAGAATGCGCAATAAAACTTCTCAGAATAAATATTCCCACAGGCCATGAGTGGATAGGGCAGGAAGTGAGAAATATCGCATTTCCGGGCAAGGCACTTGTACTTTTAATCAGACGCGGCGCAGAAAAAATCGTACCTAAGGGTTACACAATAATACAAGCGGGCGATAATATCACAATGAGCCTGCCTGAAAGCCAGGCAGATGATAAAATCGAACTGCGCGAATTCATTGTGGATAAGAGCCACCCCTGGTGCAACAAAAAAATCAAAGAGCTTAACATAGCAAAAAATATAATGATAGTAATGATAAAACGAGAAGGCAGACATATTGTGCCGGATGGTGACACAACCTTCTTGGACGGTGATTTGGTCGTACTGTATAAATAGGTATTAATAGCCTCGCCGAAATCTCATTTATTTTTTGGCAGCTATTTGCAAAAATTATTCTGTTAAACTAGAATTAGGATAAAGGAGTCGTAAAGTTGGAACATTATACTAAAAGCTTACCTTATGAGCTTGCATTAACCTCACGTGTCTTGCATGAAGCGATGGTTGTGTTTTTTAAAAATAACGAATTTCCCATATCACCCGATGAGTATGTAATTCTGGACTGTCTATACACACATCCTAATATCATACAAATGGAATTAGCAAAAATGATTTTAAAGGGGCGCGCACATACAGGTAAGTTTTTAAAAACAATGGAAGAAAAAAATCTTATTATACGCACGCCGGCTCTTCAATGTTCAAAAATCATTATGCAGATTGAGATTACGCCTAACGGATTTAAGATATACAACGAAATAAATAAGGTTATAACCTCTTATATAGAAAAAACTAACATAATTTCTGAAAGCAAGATACAAGAAACCATAAGTTTTTTAAAAACACTACGAGAAGATGCTGTTAAACGGTTTAGTATAAAATTTGAATAGAGACTTGTTTTTTATCCGCATGTGTGGTTAAATAAACGTGTAGATATTTCTACATATAAAATCAGGAGATAAAATTGGAAGCCACTGCTGGAGAAAAATGGGAATTTAAGCTGAATCCTTGGATTACTATGGTTCCGCTTATGCTGTCAATATTTATGTTTGCGCTTGATGAAACAATTTCAAACGTAGCTTTACCATACATGGCAGGCACCTTTTCTGTCAGTCATAATGAATCGACCTGGATTATAACAAGTTACCTTGTTGCAAGCGGTATTGTAATACCTGCCGTAGATTTTTTCAGTAAGCTTATTGGCAGAAAACAATATTTTATGCTTAGTATTGTTATCTTCACCATTGCTTCAATTTTATGCGGTATGGCAAATTCTATGGCAATGATGTTGTTTTCAAGAATCTTGCAGGGCGTAGGAGGCGGAGGTATTATGCCGATTGCACAGGCAATGATTTTTGAAATATTTCCAAAAGAAAAGCTTCCTGCTGCAATGGCAATATTCGGGCTTGGTGTAATCATGGCACCAATTATGGGGCCGGCTCTCGGCGGCTGGATTACAGAAAACTGGTCGTGGCCCTTCATTTATTTTATTAATATTCCTTTTGGTATAATAGCCTTTATACTTTCACACAAGTATGTCGAAGAACCTCCTTATTCTAGAAAACAGAAAAATGTTACTATGGATAAAGCCGGATTTTTCTTTCTTGCCTTATGGCTTTTGAGTTTACAGGTTGTTCTGGATAAAGGTAATGATGCAGACTGGTTTGGAGCACCATGGATTTGTAAATTGTTTACGGTATCAGTAATATCTTTTATTCTGTTTATATTTATTCAAATTAAAAAAAGTAAAACTAAAACAGGATTAATTGATTTATCAGTCATGAAAAACCATAACTTTGTAATAGGCACGATGGGACAGGTTGTCTTGATGGGCGTTATGATGTCGTCAGCATCAATTCTTCCTTCCATGCTTCAATCATTACTGGGTTATACTTCATTCTTGAGCGGTATTTCGATGGTGCCGCGTGGTGCAGGATGTTTCCTCGCTTCAATTCTTTGCGGGGTTCTAGTTTCAAAAATAGGTATTAAGCCTGTCACTATTTTTGGATTAATAGTTCTAGCCTGCGCCGGTCTGCTGTTTGGAGAGATAAATACCAATATATCGCTTGTTGATATAGCATTCCCAAACTTTGTATTTGGTCTGGGTATGGTATCAGCGATGGTACCCCTATCTAACATATCCTGTGCAACTCTGCCTCCGGAAGCACAGACTAACGCATCAGGAGTTCAAAATCTGCTTAAAAATACAGGTGCCGCAATTGGAACATCTATTGCAACAACTATGATTTCAAGATTCTCACAGGCACACCAGATGATGATGATTAAATCTTTGACTGAAACTAACGGAGTATATGCAGAACGTCTTAATAGTATGGCAGCAGGATTTATGTCTCAGGTTGATCCTTCTACTGCAATGTATATGGCACAATCGCAAATACATAGTATTCTAAGACAGCAGGCAACATTATGGGGATATGTAGAAACATTCAGGTATTTCGCGGTTGCTGTTATAATTATCCTGCCATTCGTTCTTTTCTTATATGAAGATAGAAAGAAAAAGAATGCTTAACTGTTAAGATTTGTAAAAAAATCTTTCAAATTCCTAAAGTTTTAGAAAAAAATGCCGATAACCTTAGTACAAGATATAGGGACTAAGGATATGGCAGAAACGTTTAACTTAAATAATTTCTTACAAACGTATAAAACCCAAACGTATGATCCGACCAAACAACATGCTGCTGCTGAAGCTAAAATGGAGTCCAGACTTGAAGAAAAAGCTCAAGAAGCAGTACAATCGAATGGTTTTCTGACACTTACGCTCGGCGAAAAGATGGCCGAACTCGGTATCGGAGAGAGAGCTCTGAAACAGTTTGCAGATACAGCAGTCGGACTTGTTACGGATATCGTTAACCCTATTGGCGACTATCTGGAAAAATATGAGAATATTTTTGACCAGAGAGTATACAACGCAGAAATACAAAGTTACGCTAAGCAAATGTTCTTCGCATCTCAAGCCATGAGACAGGAAGCTGCGGAAAACACCACCGGCCAAAACTTTGTATATGATATGTAATCTCCCCACTCCTTTTACTTTATAACACCCAATTAAAAAAGTCTGATGATTAACAGAATCACCAGACTTTTTATTATTTAGACATTATCAATTATAAAGCTGCTTTTGCAGTTTCAACAACGATTGAAAAAGCTTCTTTATCGTTTACTGCAAGGTCTGCAAGCATTTTTCTGTTAACTTGAATGTTTGCTTTTTTGCAAGCATTAACAAATCTTGAATAGCTCATTCCTTGTTCTCTAACAGCAGCATTGATTCTTACAATCCACAATCTGCGCATATTACGTTTAGTAGCGCGTCTGTCTCTGTAAGCGTATTTAAGAGCCTTCATTACAGCAATGTTAGCAACCTTAAATATTCTGCTTCTTGCACCCTTAAAACCTTTAGCAAGCTTTAATATCTTTTTGTGTCTGTTGCGACATACATTTCCACGTTTAATTCTCATTGTTCAACACTCCTATCTGGCATACTTCTTGTAAGGTAACTCTTTAGAAATCAATTTTTCGTGAGTTTCAGAGATTACAACATCTCCAAAAATCTTACGTTTTCTTGATTCTGACTTGTGTTGAAGCAAGTGGCCAATACCTGCATGTCTTCTTGTGATTTTACCTGTGCCTGTAACTTTGTATCTCTTAGCTGCAGCACGGTGTGTTTTCAATTTTGGCATTTTGTTTCTCCTTTTTACTGTGACCTGACGGTCAAGGTTTTTGTACAATTCCGAGCAAGGCATACCATAGCACTATACTTCGGCATGTTTGAGTTTAGTATAAAGAATACCCCCTGTCAAGGGGAAGTAATCATTCCTTATTTGTGATAAAACTTAAAAAAAAGGAGGCTTTCATTATGGCAAAAACTATCGAGATTAACAAAGAAAAATGTATTCACTGCGGATTATGTATCAACGACTGTATATCCGCTTGTATAGGATTTGATGATGAAAAGTTTCCAAAGATGATTGACGAGAATCGTTGTATTTCCTGCCAGCACTGTCTTGCTATCTGTCCGACAGGTGCTTTATCTTTTAACGGAAAAAATCCCGATGAATCAACACCTGCGGCTTATGATAATATTCTTGATTTAATAAAATCCAGAAGAAGCGTAAGACAATATAAAGACGAAGAAGTCTCAGAAGAAATGCTCAACAAGATTAAGGAAATGCTTCCGTTTATTCCAACTGGGTGCAACTCTCACGCGCTGCATTTTTCAATAGTAACAAAAAAATCAGTAATGGATGTAATAAGAAAAAGAGTGACGGATTTGCTTGTCAAAACTCTTTCTTACAAAGCAATATCCCCGCTTGTAAACAAATTTTCGCGCTACAAAGATGCGCTCCTTGACGGCGAAGATGTAATCTTCCGTAATGCTCCGCATATGATTGTGGTGTCCTCGCCGATTACCGCACCTTGCGCGACTGTTGACCCTATTATTGCACTCAGCTACATTGAACTCTATGCCCAGCATTTAGGGCTCGGAACCTGCTGGTGCGGATTTGCGGAGGTTTGCATTAAAATGTTCCCTGAACTGTGCGAGATGCTCGAAATTCCATCAGGTTACAAACCTGTTTACGCAATGCTTTTAGGTGTTCCTGCTGTAAAATATCAGAGAGCAATTCAGCCTGAGCCTTATAAAATTACGGAAATAAAAGAAATCAGAGAAAAAGATTCCTGCTTCTTCTGCAAGGTTAAGCGGCTTATAACGAATTTTATAAGATAAAATTCATTTCCAATATTTATCAAGCCATTTTGCAGGTTTAATATACCTGAATCCCATTTTTCCGAAGTAACCCTTATAAGCCTGCTCGGGTGTCGGTTTGCCGTGGAAAATCAAAATTTTAGCTTCCTCAGGATCCCTTGGGGTTTTAAACCAGCACATCGGGAACTTATGCAGACACTGACGTTTAAAACTTACAATCCAATCTTTTGGCCAGTATTTCAAAAGCCCTTTCCTATCCATTTCATAAGACAAGAATGCCTGCTCATTCTTATATCTGTCTCTTATGGTTTTGCCTTCCTGATAAAAATGTTCAATTATATCTGCGTGTTTGCCTATCTCAAATCTGTAAACAGAAGAGTTTCCGATAATATCATGCGGAAAATCATAATCTTTACAGATTAAGAAGCTGCCTTCCACTTCAAAAAACGGATCAAGAGAACTTCTTATTATAATATCCAAATCTAAAAACAGAGCAGTCCCTTTCAAATCAGAAAGCGGATTTGCAAAAAGTCCCAGTTTTTTCCACATTCTATCCGGAATCCCTTCATCGTTTAATTCAGGAAGCGGCCTAATTTCCACCCCTTCAACAATGCCTTCCGCGTTATCCGTAAAACATACAAAACGATGAGGTAGAGTTAAATTTCTCTCTACCATCCTATAAAGTTTATTAACGTACTCAGGGCCAAATTTATTACCCCATTTTATACAAATTACATTTCTCTCCATATCATACTCCTAACTCGTCCAGAATATCATAAATAATCTAATTAAACAATTCCTTATTCTTTCTGTCCGTAATCTTCTTATAATCCTTGC
Organism: Candidatus Gastranaerophilales bacterium; assembly: GCA_944323265.1. Taxonomy (GTDB): domain Bacteria; phylum Cyanobacteriota; class Vampirovibrionia; order Gastranaerophilales; family Gastranaerophilaceae; genus CAG-196. The sequence continues at coordinate 31,978 of CALURX010000008.1, read as the reverse complement.
TGACAGGAATGACTTCAGAATTATCAACAGCCTTCAAAAACGCTTCACCGTCCTTCATAATCCTTGCAGACTCTTTTCTTGCAGGAACTATCAAGCCGGTTTGAGTAAAATAATCCTCTTTTGAAGATAGAAATTGAATAAACCTAAAGGCATCTTCTTTATGCTTAGAATCCTTAGAAACAGCCCAACCGGACGCATCAGCCGGAACCTTGCCCGGAAATTTCACGATTCCAAACGGAAACTCCGCCTTCTCGGAAATTTTAGGATACATCCACCTTCCGGAAAGATAAAGCGCAATCTTTCCGTCCAAAAACATTTGCGCAAGTGTTGAACTCCCTACCTGAGAAGGAGCGGGCGCATATTTCCCTTCTAAGTTTTTATAAAACTTAATCCCCTCGCATTCACCCAATGTCAACACATAAGGCATAGCCCAGTAAATATCACGCTCAAAACTTACAGCATAAGTGCCTTTTGTGTCTTCAAGCGTATGAACAAAATCTCTAAATGTCCACCGAGAAGGCAGCTCCACTAAATCCTTGTTGTAATAAAAAACCAGAGTCGAAATATCTCTTGGAACAGCATAAAGCTTTCCCTCAATACTCAAGGCTTCCAGCCCCTGAGAAAAAAAGTCCTTTGCATCCACTTTGGCGCTCAAATCTTCTAAGTGAGATGCGTATAAAGGTAAGTAAAGATTATTAATAAATATCACATCCGGCGCTTGAGAAGAGGCAAACAAAAGGTGTAGTTTCTGAAAATAGTTCTGCGGAATATGAATAAAATTGATTGTTATATCCGGATTTTCCTTCTCAAACTCCGCGATAACCCTGCTTAAAACCTGAACTTCCGTAATTGATCCCCAGGAAGCAAAAGTTATTTCCGAACTGTTTTTAGAAGAGCAGGAGCACAAAAAAAGCGGAATCAGGATTAACAGCAAAAGTCGTTTTAGCATAAATCCATCACATATTCCAGCTTATCTCCGGATACGTTGACAATAAATTTATGGTTATCGACTCTCACAATGTATCTGACTGCTCCGTCGTCAAGTTCCTCGCTTGCTCTGGCCCGAATCTTTTCATTATCAAGACTGTCATACTGCTTCATTGTAAACGTATTGTCTCCGGAAAAGCCTATAACAGTATACCCATTTGAATTTTTTGCCAAATAACAGCCTATATTATCAGTAAAATCACACTCACTGACCACATCATATTTTATACCATCTATTAAACAGCTTTTTTTGATTTTTTCCTCAACCTTCTCTTCCTCAAACGGAATATTTTCCGGCTCTTCATCCTTCTGGTTCTGTTTTTCCTCAATAGACTTAATCAATCTTTCTGTATCATCATCACGTCTCGAACGAATATTGTCATCTGCCGCTCCGGTCGATTTTTCATTTTCCTTGTTTATCATATCATCTAATTCTTTATCAAGTTCAGATGGAGTTTTATTATCGTCTTTCAAGAAAGATTGTTTATCAAAATCGAAGTATTTATTATCATACAGAGACGCAAAATCATCATATTCCTTATCATCAGATGCCGGAACATCATAATCATCGTCTCGCACAATTTCCAAATCTCCAAATTGATTGAACTCTTTTTGTACATCAGAAACACTCGGGGCATTTGAATCATCAAACTCGTTTACAACGTCAAAACTTGTAGAACCGTCATAGAAAGGCTTAAAGGATACATTCGTTATCCTTTCTAACAGACTAGCCTCATCTGCGACAACAGGCTTTTCAGGTTTTTTCTCATATTTTTCCGGATGTTTTAATGCGTCACGTAAATCCGGCAGTTCATTTGCTATGTGCATTTGTGCAACATCATATCCGGATTCAGCATACTGAATCTCATCTGAAGGTCTGGACTTGTAAGCATCTTTGTTATTCAACTCAATAGATAAATCCGGTAATTTGTCTTTTAAAGATAAAATACTTACGTCATACCCCTCGCTATAGTATACAACAGAAGGTTTAACTTCAGACTCAATTCTTCTGCCGCCCTGCTTTTTCAAAGCTTCGGACAAATCAGGCAGCATATCTTTGACATTCAAAGTCAAAAGTTCCGAAGTCTTATGCGGTCTCTCCTTGTCACTTGTAATTTCCTGAGCCTTTTCTCTAAGTTTATCCGGATCTGTTTTTAAATCCGTGATAAAGTCCTCATCAAGTTCTACGGATATAAGCTTATTTAATGCTTCTATATCCTCTTTTGTAAAAGATATATTCTGATTGATTGCATAATCCGTAACCAAATCTTGTAAAACTTCTTCTGTTGAGCGTTTCTTTTCCTCTTTAGGACTTGGAGCGGCATACTCCTCTATATTTCTTAATGTAGAATCATTTATTTCGGAATTAAGAAGTTTATTTATCTTGTCAACGTCGTCATTTGAAAAGCGAAGAGTATCGTCTTGAATATACTTTTCATACAGAGTTTCATTAAACCCTTCAGCCTCCTCATTCTTCTCTTCTTCATCCTCATCATCAAAACTATAAGCAGCTAAAAATTCTTCTAAAGCAAGGTTTTCGTCATCTTCCTCCTCCGCCTGATTTTGCTTTGATAAAGCTTCTTTGTTTTTTTCCTGAAACAGCTCATCCAAATCAACAATATTTGGTTCGTCTTCAATCTTTTCAGGAACAGCAGGTTCCACAACAATATTTACCGGCATTTTTTCCGGCTTTGTATACTTTTTATCAAGAGATTTAACTGTTTTTTGAATCTTTTTTATTTTCTCTTTTTTCTTATTATCCTTTTTAGGCTCTTCATCACTCAAATCAAGCTCCGGCTGATCGCCAAGAAGCTCTTTCATGTTATTTTTTGCTCTGATAAACAGGTAGACAATGATACAAACTACCAGTAAAAACCCCAAAACAAACAACATAATGTCACCGGGCGAGGTTTCTTGAACAGGCAGCGAAGATTGTTCAGCGTCAGAAGAGTTTTCAGACATATCTGAAGCCCCGGTATCATCTTCATATACAGGTTCCGCTTCCTGTCTTGGCGGACGCTTCTGTTCAAACTGTCTTACACTTTCTTGAATATCAACTCCTCCGGTTTGAGCAACGCCGCTTTGAGAACGGATTGTTCCGGGATTTTCACGCGAAGTTTCTTCTACGACAGGAGTTGGAATTGGTTCCTCCAAAGGGGCATCTTGCACCGGAGGCTCCTGCGTTTCTATTGCCTGCGGAGCGTCTTGTGAGGCTACATATAAAGCTTTTTTAGCTTGCATAACTATATTAGGCGCTGTTTTTATAGTTATCTTTGTATACCCATTATTATGGGTAGTATAAGGCATTGTACTGATATTATAATTCTGAACTCCGCCAACAAGGTTTGCTTTTCCAGACATCTCACTGTTTGTATCAGGCAGCATAATAACATATGTGCTTGCGTCGCGTTTGACAAGGTTAATACTACCCGCATAGTCTTTTTTCGTCAACAGAGTTAAGTTAACAGAACCGTTTGCCGCTACGTCAAACTTTAGCGACATCAAGCTATTCTTATAATTCTCTGCGCCAAAAGCTCCAACTACCGTTACTACTGAAGCCAATACTAACGCTATCGTCTTCTTTTTAAACTGCCTCATATAAATTATTTTATCATAATGTATTAAAAGAGCATATACCCAAAACAAAAAATCATCAATTTAAATTACATATCAGTAATAAGAATTCTCTTATCTGAAGAAATCTTTTCCACATTTAAAGCTGTATATAAAGTATTATTGTATATAAATTCACCGCAATAGTAGCCGTCAGAAGATTCTGCCGTATTATTTTCCTGAAATTCAAACAGTTCATTTATTTTATCAATTAAAAGAGCAAGCTTTAATTCGTTATATTTTATAATAATAACAGGATTTTTATCAGCACTCTGTTTCGCTTTTGGAAGATTCAAGAATCTTTTTAAATCAATCACCGTTATATAATCACCTCTCAAGTGCATAACACCTGCAATAAAATCCGGCAGACCGGGAATTTTTGTTATAACAGTATCTTTCATAACCTCTCTTACATAATCAAGCGCAATGCAATAAAAATCCTCGTTCAGATTAAATGATATATATTTATTTTTCACATATAATTCCGCAGAGGCAAGTTTCAAATTAGCTTTTTCAAGAATTGCCGTTGTTCTTGCATTCATTAGTTCAACAGAATGCTCATCCTTCGGAAACAAAGACGGAATATTAACCGAATTGTTTATTTCATGCTGCTTTAGAATATTTTCTATGGCATAAATGTTAATAATATATATAGTTTCATCCTTGTACTTATAAATAGAATCCACAACTGTCTTATTGTCAACGAAAGGCAGGGCATCTGTAAGAGCTGAGCTAAACGCTTGAATCCCTATAATTTTATCAGTAATCAAGCCAAAAATAATTTCATCTGTTTTAACAATCAAAAGTTCATTGTTAATAGTATACGGTGTAACTTCAATATCAAGATAAAATCTTATATCAACGACGTTAATGACAAAATTATTGTACTTAAGCAATCCGACCACGCTGTTAGGGAGTTTTTGCGGATACTCCAAAGCCGGAAGTTTCATAATCTCAAGCACATTATCTGAATTTATAGCATATTTGTTATCGCCAAGCTTAAAATACAGGAACGCATTTTTCTTCTGCTCAATATAGTTATTGCTGTTCATATAATACTACCCTGTTCCTTCCGCTTTCTTTAGCCTTATATAAAGCTTCATCAGCCGATTTCAGAATATCCGCCGGGGTATTAAATTCCGGATAATTCATAGTAAGCCCGATACTTACAGTAACTTTTGATTTTACACCATTATAGTTAAAATCATACTCTTCAACCATTCTTCTTAAGCGTTGAACAGGAATAACCGCACCCTCAATATTTGTCTCCGGCATTATCATTACAAGCTCTTCACCACCGTATCTATAAAGCAAATCCGTCTTTCTAAAAGCCGATTTCATTAAATCAGCTACTGTTTTAAGCACATAATCACCATATTGATGCCCATGTGTATCGTTAACTTTTTTGAAGAAATCAATATCAAGTATCGCAAGACTAAAGTCAGATGGATGCCTTTTAGTACGATTATGTTCTTGCTCCAAGCTGATTTCAAACTGACGCCTGTTGTATAGCCCAGTCAAACCGTCCAGTACAGACATAAACTCTTTCTCTGTATATTGATATTTCATCTTAAATATTGCAAGCAGTTCGCTTATCATAATATCAAAGTACCTGAAAGAAGCATAATCCATATCCTGACGCGTATAGAAACAGATTCCGCCAATTAATTTTTTATCAAAAATCAAAGGTATAATTATCTTTGAAGTAAGATCCGTAAATTTATAGTCAAGTTCATTTCCCAGAAGCATTCTGACAACTTCAAACTTAGAATTCTTTAAGGTTTTATATTCTTCCATCTTACGGAAAAAGTCATATTGAATATCAGAAAGTACGCTCTTGGGCAAATTTCTTCCCAGAGTATCAATATAGAGAATATTTTCTGCAAAATCATCAGGGGAGGCAAAGAAAATTCCTGCAACATGGTACTCTACAAATGAACTCAACAGGGAAAATAGTTTTTCAACCAAAATTCTTTCATAGTTCAAAAAATCACTCAAGTTTCTAAATTCATTAGCAAAAACCGACTTAAGCAGCAAGTCATTAAGTATTGTATTCAATCTAGTCTGAGCCGAATTATCTTGTTTTGTATAAGCCAGCATTGCGGATTTATACTCTTCTGTAACAGGGTACCTTCTGAGTGTAGCATTGATATTTCTTGCAAGCTCATTTATATCAATAGATTTAGACAAAAACAGCTGGGCACCTGCTTTTTTACCCCAAAAACTGTCAATCTTCTTATCCAACACGGTCAATAATATAACAGGAATCTTTTTTGTCTCATCGACATTCTTAATCATTCTGCATAACTGATAGCCGTCAATTACAGGCATCAAAATATCCGACACGACTAAATCCGGTAAAAATTCGAAAAGCTTTTTATACCCTTCTGCACCGTTTGTAGCGGTTTCAACTTCAAACCCCTTTTGAACAAGCCCCTCTCTCAGAAACTTTAATTGAGTGTCGCTATCTTCTACTAATAAAATCTTTGCAGCCATATATTTGTATATTCCAATTTTGTCAATTTTATTATAAAATAATTATATAATAAATACTCAAAAAAAACTATAGGAGAGATGAAGTGCTTAACGACTGGAATTTAGGATTGAAACAAAAATTTAATTTAAAATGTTCAATAGATTTAGCAATGCTTGCTATTACCTGTGTATTGTTTATGTTTTTTGCAAGGTTTAAAGAAATATACGCTTATGACGCTTTTGTATTTCTGGCAGTAATCCTTATTTTAAACATAACCGCGCATCTTCTCACAAAACAGTGGATACTAAGAACGATAAAGCGTTCAATGGCTTCTCAATCGGATTCTCTTGCTGAGACAAGCGATGAGATACTTAGCTCGATAGAATCACAAAAGAGAGTTTTTGACAGTCTGGCATCCAATACCAGAAACATGTCTATGCTTTTTGAGAAGTTAAAAAGCCTGTCGGAAGAAGCTGTTACAACATCAAAAAATACTGAAAAACAGGTTACTCAATCTATAAACTTTTCAGAAAAAGAGCACGAATCAATTTCTTCTAACGCAGGGAAAATGCTTGTTCTGAGACAAAAAATCCAAATGATAGCAGAACTCATCCTAGAGCTTTCCGAACACTCCCAACAGATTGGAAACACTATTAATGTTGTTGATGATATAGCTGAGCAGACAAACATGCTTGCTTTGAATGCTGCTGTTGAAGCTGCAAGAGCCGGAGAACACGGTAAAGGTTTTGCAGTTGTTGCAGGTGAAATCAGAAAACTTGCTGACGAATCAAAGCAGGCTATTACTAAAATTACATCTTTGACAAGCAATATTCAATACACAACAAATTCTACTGTTATGGCTACAGAAGAAGGCTCAAAAGAAATTGAATCCGTTGTAAAAGATATTAACAATGTATCTTCTAACTCAGAAATACTTTTAAACCTTATAAAAGAAATTCTTGAATCTCTTGATATTCTGAATCAGAATGCAAAAAAACAAAATGACATTATCGAACGTCTCCACAGTCTTGATGAAGAAAATTCGCGTATAACAGAGAATCTTGTACAAACAATAAGCAATAATGCGGACAAAATATCAAAACTTAATGACTTATCAAACGAAATTAAAAATTCTGCAGTAGACGGCTAAAAGTACACCAAAAAGGACAGAATCTTGGACGCAACAGGGAATGAAAATAATAATAATCAAGAAGTGATGGCGATATTTCAAGTCGAATCAGAAGAAATTATTGAACGTATATTCAATAACCTTTTTGCGCTGGAGAGCATGCCTTCAGATAAAGAGCTCATAGGAGGTGTGTATAGAGACCTGCACAGCCTTAAAGGTGCTGTTAGGATGGTCGGTTTCAACAATATACAGAATATTCTTCATAAAATGGAAGATATTTTTGACGCGGTTAATAATGATAAATTTACTCTGGCTCAGGATGTGCTGACACTGATGACAAAAGCTCTGGAAATTGTTTCAAAGTATTTGCAAGAGTCGATTAAAAATGGACGTGAAATAATCGGAGAAGAATACTCGGGAACAATTTCCAATCTTGAATATATTCTGGAAGTCGAAATACAAGAAGCAGGAAACCATCCGGAAAGTATCGCCTCTATCGTTGCACAGGAAGCATCACCTGGGCTTGCCGAAAAACAGGAAGAGGTAAACCATTCTTTTAATAATTGTTTTGAAATAATAGACAGTATCGTACCAGAGGAAGAGTCACAAGAGATTGTTATTTTAAGAGAAGAGGTACAGAATATTTATGATTGCCTCAAAGATTCCAACTTATATGAAGTAAAAACATCGCTTGAAAATATTCTCACAAAGCTTGATGTTGTAATGAATGCAACAAACACATTCACAATAAGTGAAATATTGGAACTCCGAAACGAACTGAGCTCTGCTGCCGCCAAGTTTACAACGTCTTGTATTGAAACAGAAGACACAGGAATTACATTCTTTGACGTTGCAGAAAAAATAACAATGCTTCAGGGAAGTTGCGTTTACACAAAAGAGATTAAAGACGATATATTACTGTTGAAAGAAAATGTAGAAGACAGTAATATTGTTGAAATTCTAAACATCGTATTAGAAATTCTCGATTTTATCATTGAAAATTCTGTTCAATTAGAAGAACAAATGACACTTACCCTTAAAAGCGGAATAGAATATTGCGCAGCACCAAGTGAAAGTATTGACAGTGACCTTATAATCCAGCAGCTTGAGATTATGAAGCAGCTTTTGGAATTAAACTACAAAAAAGAAACTGATGTAAGTGAAATAAAAAACATTTCCACACAGACTTCAAGCAGCAATAAGTCTTCATCGTCAACCGAGATTAAAACCCTGCATGTAAACGCTCAAAAGCTCGACTTGCTTGTTAATCAACTGGGAGAGCTCATTATTACAAAAATTAAGACAGAAAAAAACCTTGAAAAAATTGATGCAATAAAAAATGTAAATGAGACATGCCAGAAGGACTTGCTAAAGACCTCAAATTATTTAAGATACTATAACAGAAAATATCTTCAAGCAGGCAATACTGACCAATATACAGGAGTTTTTGTTAAACAGGTATTCTCCCTTTTATCTGATATAACTCAAAATGTTTCAAGAACAATATACGACCTTAATTCGCTTTACAGATCGTCAAAAGAAGATGATATGAAGATGCGTCTTATCATTGACGAGATGGAGTCAATGGTTAAAAATATCCGCGTATTGCCTATCTCAACCGTATTTAACTCGTTTTCGAGAATGGTTAGAGATATCGCAAATGAAAAAGGTAAAGACATTGACTTCGAAATTGAGGGAAAAGATACCTGCGCGGATAAAAAGATTATTGAAGAGATTAAGACCCCTCTTATTCATATCTTAAGAAACGCAATCGACCACGGTATTGAGACAAAAGACGAAAGAATTGCAAGCGGCAAGAACCCTGTAGGGAAGATTTTATTGTCCGCAAAGCAGGATGATAATAAAGTTATCATTGACGTCGTAGATGATGGGCATGGTTTTAACTTAGAAAAAATCAAGGACAGAGCCGTATCGAGAGGCTTCTTAACACAGGAAGACATTGATTCTATGACGGATGAAGCCATAATGAATATTATCTTCTGGCCGGGATTCACTACGGGCGATTCTATCACAAGTATCTCAGGAAGAGGAATCGGGCTTGATGTTGTAAAAACCAAAATTTCACAGCTCAACGGAAAAGTTAAAGTAATCTCAGAGTTTGGCAAAGGCAGCTGTGTTCATATTGAAATTCCGGTAACTCTCACAACTCTAAGAGTATTTCTTGTCAAAATATCAGAACAAATTTTTGCAATTCCAATTCAGGTTATTACAACCTTTATTTTAAAGAGACAAGATGAAATAAACACCAGTAACGGTGCTCGTTCAATTGTTTATGACGGCAAAATTATACCTCTGTATTACCTGTCAGATATTCTTAAGCTTGAGCCCATGCCAAGGGGTGATAAAGAAACAATCCTTATTCTTGAAGCGGATGAAAAGACTATCGGTCTTGTTGTAGACAAACTCCTCGGCGATCAGGATATATTGCAGAAAAAATTATCACCGCCTTTATACAAAGTCAAAAATATCTCAGGAATAACAAATCTTGCATCAGGAGAACTTTGTTTGGTACTGAATATGCAAGATATCATGCATTATGACTTTAATAAAGCGATTTCATCTGCGGCAAACACAAAGCGGCTTCCTACCGATGTACTTTCATACAAACGTATACTTATTGTTGACGATTCTATAACAACAAGAACGATGATAAAGAATATTCTTTTTAATATAGGCTATATGGTAGATACTGTTCTAGACGCACAGGAAGCGCTGGTTAAACTAAAACTAACGCATTATGACCTGATTATTACAGATTTAACAATGCCTAAGATTGATGGATATGAATTTATTGAGCTTCTCAAAAATGATGAAATGTATGCGGATATTCCTATCATCGTTATCAGCTCGCTGCCGGAAAAAACAGCGCTTAAGAAGCTCAGCAGATTTGATATTGAATATTACGTATCAAAAGATAACTTTAATCAGGTTGATTTTGCGAAACAAATTGAAAAAGTTATTACAAAATACCATTCTTAGTGCTTAGGTAATTGAATACTGAAGCCGGAACGAATTTAGAGATATCACCTTTGTTTACGAGAATTTCGCGAACGCATGAGGATGAAATAAAGTTATACTCAGGCTTTGTAATCAAAAATACTGTTTTTATATCATTATAAAGCGAGTGGTTGGTCTGCGAAAGCTGGAGTTCATATTCAAAGTCAAAAGAGGTTCTTAATCCTCTCAAAAGAACGGAGGCTCCGCGTTTTTTTGCGTATTCTACCGTAAGCCCTTCAAATTTATCCACCTCAACATTTGGGATATCTTTAACGGCTTCCTCAATAAGCTTGACGCGCACATCAACCGGCAAAAAGCCTTCTTTATTAATATTATAAGAAACCGCGATGATAACTTTATCAAAAATTTCAGCGCCGCTTTTAAGTATATCGATATGTCCGTTTGTAATCGGGTCAAAACTGCCCGGATAGATTGCAATAGTCATGTATTCACCTGTTTTCTTAAGCTATTATATCATAAGCATTTATTTTATGTTAAAATTAGGAAAAATAACAACAAGGGAGGGTTTTATGTCCATATTAATAATGATTATATTGTTAAGTATACTTATATTAGTACATGAGGCAGGGCACTTCCTTGCAGCAAGAGCCTTTGGAATAAAAGTTGAAAAGTTCGGCTTCGGGCTTCCAATCGGTCCGACTTTGTATAAGACTAAAATCGGTGATGTTGAAGTTCTTGTACACGCATTCCTGCTCGGCGGATATGTATCTTTCCCTGATGACGAGAAGGATTGCGACTTACCTCTGGATTCAAAAGAGAGATTTATTAATAAACCCGTATGGCAGAGGGTTGTTGTAGTAACAGCGGGTGTAATTGCAAACGTATTATGCGCAATCGCTCTTGTAATGCTTGTTGCTGTATGGACACACAAACTTCCTTCCGGAAATTACAAAATTTATGCAGCAGAAATAATCGCACCAAAAGAGGCCAGTATTTGGCAATCCGGACTCGAAAAAGGAGATAGAATTTTGAGTGCTAACGGATGTGATATTAACAATGTTTATTCATTCCAAACCATAGTAAAAAACAGTGCAAAAAATAACGGTGTTATAACCGTAGAAACTATAGATAAAAACTTTGAAAAACTAAAAGCTCTTAACCCCGGGTTATCAAAAGACGAGGTAATTCCTGCAGGAATTGCAATAAGACTTCCTGAAAACCTTGACAGCGACGTAATCACAATGGATAAGTATGCCGCTAAAGGTGCAAAATACTTCAAAAAAGAAGGAATCAAAATTGATGAAAACATCAAGGCGCTTCAACAGGAACTTAGCGGTAAAAAGGTCTATACATCTGACGGAAAATATTCAATGTATGATGTTGCAAAAGCAATTTCAAACGGAGAACATCCTATAAACATTGTTGTAGAAAGAGACGGTCAAGTAGTAAACCTCCGCCCCATCTACCCTGACGAAAAGGGTGAAATTGGCTTGGCTATGGCTTATGAACAGACAATGATTGAGACTAACACTGTTCCTTCGGTTGTGAAAGGCAGCTGCAAATATTTGTGGGACAACACTTATCTTATGATGTATTCTCTCGGTCAATTGTTTACAGGTAATATTCCTCTAAAAGATATGCACGGTGTTGTTGCAATTACTAAAATCGGCGGTGATATGATTGAAAAGAGCGGAAAATCATCGGGAATCCTGCTTGCCGCATTGATTTCCATGAACCTTGCAATCTTGAATATTCTGCCTATACCGGCGCTTGACGGCGGACATGTGTTATTCTTAATTTTAGAAAAAATAATGGGAAGACCGGTAGATGAAAGGGTTATTGAGATTATATCATCGGTATTTTTCTCGCTTCTTATAATCTTGATGATATTTGTTTTATTTAACGATATTACGCTTCTTATAAGAAAATAATCGTCTGTCTAATTGTTTTCGCTGATAAAATTATCAATAATTCGATTATGAGAATTATAATAATCGGCGGTGTTGCAGCGGGTGCAAAGGCTGCAGCCAAATCAAAACGACTTCTGCCGGATGCCGAAGTCCATATTTATACACAAGAAGAATTTGTCTCCTACTCGGCATGCGGGCTTCCATACTATATTGCGGGCGATTTTGAAGATTGGCACAAACTTATTGTAAGAACTGTTGAAGAGTTTGAAAAGAGCGGAGTGCATGTTCATATTGAAAGTCAGGTTACAAAGATTCTTCCTGCAGATAAGAAAATTGTCGTAAGAAATATCAGAAACAACAGCTGCCAATTTATTGAATATGACAAATTAATAATAGCAACAGGTTCCAAGCCGGTGATTCCTGATATCAAGAATAAAGATATCAAAGGAATTTATACCCTGCGAGGCGTCGAAGACGGTATTGCAATCAAAGAGCGAATGATGTCTGCCCAAAACATAACCATAATTGGCGGCGGATATATAAGCTTAGAGCTTGTTGAAGCTTTCGTAAAAAATAACAAAAACGTAATCCTTATTGAGCGTGCACCTTTTATACTTCCTGTATTTGACGAAGATATTTCATCGCTTATCCAAAGCTATGTTCTTGAAAACTCAAATAATCTGGTTAAAATAATCAATGAAGATACAGTGAGCGAATTTATAGGAGAAGAAGAAGTCCGCGGAGCGGTTACAGCAAAGGGTTCCGGCTTTGAAACAGACATGGTAATCATAGCAGCTGGAGTAAAACCTGTAGTTGATATTGCGCAAGAAGCTGGAATCACACTGGGGGTAACAGGAGCTATTAAAGTAAACAGCCGAATGGAGACAAATCTTGCCGATATTTACGCCTGCGGCGATTGTGCGGAAAAAATCAATATGATATCAAACACCCCGATGTGGATTCCTCTGGGATCTACTGCAAACAAAGAAGGGCGTATTGCGGCAATCAATGCTTGCGGAGGCGTTGAGGATTTTGAAGGAATTTTAGGCTCTGCCGTTGTAAGGTACCGGGGATTAAGTATGTCAATGTCGGGCTTAACAGAAAAAGAAGCACAAAAACTCGGCTTTGATACTGTATCCGTAGTAATAACCAAGCGTGACAAAGCCGGCTACATGCCGGAGGTTCAGAATGTAACTCTAAAACTCGTTGCTGACAGACGTTCGCATAAAGTTTTAAGCGCACAGGCAATAGGCTCAACCGATGCGGATAAAAAGGTTAATACAGTCTCTGTCGGCTTAATCAGAGGAATGACGGTAGAAGACCTGCTGGATGTCGATTTAACATACGCTCCGCCATTTTCTACAAGCATTGATATCCTGATTTCCGCGGCGAGAATACTTAAATCAAAACTGAATTAACGCATTCAAGCGCAATATCTGTCACGAAATCCATATCCTCCTCTTCGATAATCAATGGAGGATTAAAATAGATTACATCGCCCAATGGTCTTAGTATCACGCCCTTTTCAAGAGCTTTTTTATAAATCTGATACCCGGTTCTTTTGGTTGAATCCAGAGGTTCTTTTGTTTCCTTATTTTTTACAAGTTCTATTGCATTGATTAATCCAATCGAGCGAACCTCGCCGACATTTTTAAGCGGAAGGAATTTTTCCTTGATTATCCGGTTAAAATAAACAGCCCGCTTATTTGCTTTTTCAATAATATTTTCGTCTTTCAGGATTCTCAAAACTTCTACCGCACACGAACAGGCAAGAGGATTGCCCGCATAAGTATGCGAGTGCATAAACGCTTTTCCTTTGAGATAATCATCATAAAAAGCGTCATAAATCTTCTGGGTCGTAATCGCAACAGCCATCGGCATATAACCGCCAGTCAGCCCTTTTGAAAGACACATAATATCGGGGCTCACACCTGCATGGTCGAAGGCAAACATTTTTCCTGTTCTTCCGTAACCCGTTGCAATCTCATCCGCAATCAGGTGAACATTGTACTCATCACACAATTCTCTTAATTTTTTCAGATACAAAGGCGGATAAACTTTCATGCCGGCAGAGCCTTGCAATAGAGGTTCTACAATAATTGCAGCCGTTTCATCCGCGTGTTTTTGAAAAGCTTCTTCAGCTTTTTCAAAACACTCGCAATTGCAATTATCCCGACATTTTCCATAAGGACAGCGGAAACAATCGGGCCCATCGATTCTTATTACATCCAAAAGCAATGGTTTATAAAGTTCCGAATACAAATCAACCCCGCCAACCGCAAGAGCACCCAGCGTTTCTCCGTGGTAAGCATCTGTTAGTGCCATAAAGCGTTTTTTCTGCGGATTTCCTGTCTGATAGTGGTATTGAAAGCTCATTTTCAACGACATTTCGATTGCTGATGAGCCGTTGTCGGCAAAATTAAACTTGCACAGCCCTTTTGGAAGAACCTTCATAAGCTCCTCGCAAAGAGTTATAACCGGTTTGTGGGAAAAGTTTGCAAAAATAACGTGCTCCAGCGTATCAACCTGTTTTTTTAAAGCTTCGTTAATCCTCGGGTTACAATGCCCCAGAAGGTTGCACCACCAGGAGCTTATGACATCCTTGTAGCATTTTCCGTTAATATCATAGAGATTAATCCCCTCTCCCCTTTCAATAACAATAGGCGGCAGTGTTTCATAATCCTTCATCTGCGAACACGGATGCCATATATATTTCAAATCCTCTTTTTGCCAGTCCATAATCCCTCCAAAAGAATAATATCTTTTTGCCCCTTCTCAACCGTTGCAACAACAGGAACTCCTGTCAGATATTCAACCTGTTTCAAATTATCCTGATGCATAAAATTATCAGGCTCAAAATTGTTTAAAATAATCCCCGCAACATCGATTCCGTTTGCTCTTGCATAATCAACCGTCAAAAGCGTTGAATTAATCGTTCCAAGACCGCCGTCTGCGACAATCACAATATTTGTTTCAAGCTCCTTTATCAAATCTTTGAGCAGATATTTTTCGTCTCGGTCAAGCCTCAAAGGACAGGTAATTCCCCCCGCTCCTTCTATCAAAATATAATCAAAATCACGGCTAATCTTATCCAGATGTGATTTAATTTTATCTGTGTCAATAATATCTCCGGCTCTCTTTGCTGCAAGATGAGGAGAAACTGCTTCTTTCCACCAATAAGTTACACAATCATCCGGAGAAATGGGAATCCTCGCGGTCGATACAACGTAATTTGCATCGCTTACTCTTAATTTTCCTCCCTCTTCTTCCACCCCGCTCAATACAGGTTTAAAGTACCCGCAATTAAATCCGGCCTCACGCATCTTTTTTACGATAAGCGCAGAAACATAGGTCTTCCCGACATCAGTTCCTGTTGCAGTTAAGAATAACGTTTTCGCCATATATCCATCCTCCTATAAAAAAAGCGGGGCAACCCGCTTTTTCAAGGTTTTATTTTAATTCACTTTCTATTTTTGCAAGGATTTCGTCAAGCTTGGAAGCATCTTTCACGCCTCCCTGTGCAAAATTCGGACGGCCGCCGCCGTTTGCGCCGGTCGCTCTTGCAACTTCACCAACGATTTTTCCTGCGTTAACTCCGCGTTTTACAAAGCCTTCTGTTACTTTTGATATAACCATTCTTTCATTTGCAAGAACAATTACACATTCGCCAAGCTTGTTTGCAAGAAGTTCAACACCCGCCTTAACCGCATCAGCGTCTATGTTTTCAATCTTTGATATAAACAGCTTTCCGCCGTCAATTTCCTGAGCCTTAGAAACAAATGTTGCAAACTTGCTTTTTGCCATCTCGGCTTTTGTCTGCTCAAGCTCTTTTTGAAGCGATTTATTTTCTTCCAGAACTTTTTCCACACGTTCAAGAACCTCATCAGTATGAACTTTGAACTTAGCTTCCAAAGTATCGGAAATTTTAGCTTTATTATTCAAATAATCAATAGCCGCTTGTGCAACAACAAGTTCAATTCTTCTTGTTCCTGCGGCAATAGCGCCTTCAGAAACGATTTTTACGAGTCTCAAATCACCTGTATTTTTAGCGTGAGTTCCGGCGCAGAATTCCATTGACACAACTTCATGATCGCTGTGATGATGGTGGCCTTTGCATTGCCCGCCATGACAATTACATTTCTTTGCGCCGCCGATTGAAACAACACGAACCTCGTCTTCGTA
Source organism: Candidatus Gastranaerophilales bacterium (assembly GCA_944323265.1). GTDB lineage: Bacteria > Cyanobacteriota > Vampirovibrionia > Gastranaerophilales > Gastranaerophilaceae > CAG-196. The sequence continues at coordinate 15,702 of CALURX010000008.1, read as the reverse complement.
TTTTTCGCCAAACAGAGCGGTTGCACCTGTAAGTTTTGCCTCCTCAATGCCCATAATCTCGGTTTGAACAGGAAGTTTTTCACCAATCCATTTGTTCATAATATTTTCGGTCTTTTGAACTTCATCAGGTGTCATTGCGCGAGAGAATGTAAAGTCAAATCTCATCCTGTTTTCTTCAACCTGAGAGCCAGCCTGCTTAACCTCATCTCCAAGAACTTTAATCAATGCAGCCTGCAAAAGGTGTGCTGATGTATGGTGAACCCTGATTTGTGCTCTTCTTGCAGAATCAATATGAGCCAAAACATAATCACCCACATTAATATCACCGTTCACAATCTGACATCTGTGAACAAACAAATGGTTAACCTTGAAAGTTGTTAAAACTTCCGCTTTTAGATTTTCATTAACGAGAACACCGCTGTCACCGACCTGTCCGCCGCACTCTGCGTAGAAAGGAGTTCTGTCTAATACAACATCAACAAAACCTTCACCTTCAATCAAAGCTAAAACCTTAGCTTCGCAAGCGTCTTCTTCATATCCGACAAAATCAGTCGAGCCAACCTGCTCTTCAACTTTTGCATACTTAATATCGCCTGTAACAGAAATCTTAGCAGTAGCAGCCTTCGCTCTGTCTTTCTGCTCCTGCATTGCAGCCTTAAAGCCATCCTCATCAACCGACAAACCGTTTTCTGCAGCGATTTCCTTGGTTAATTCAAATGGGAAACCGTAAGTATCATAAAGTTTGAAAGCGCTTTCGCCGTCAATATCTTTTTTGTCCGCAATAAACTCATCAAGCATTTTGTACCCTCTATCAAGAGTTTTTGCAAACCTTTCTTCTTCTTTCTTAATTACATCAATAACCTTAGCCTTATTCTTAACCAGTTCAGGATAAGCCTCGCCGTACAAGTCAACAACCGTATCAACCAGCTTATATAAGAAAGGTAAATCCATACCCAGAATCTTGCCGTGTCTTAGAGCACGTCTCAAAATCATTCTGAGAACGTAGCTTCTGCCTTCATTACCCGGAATTACACCGTCTGATATAAGGAATGAAACGCATCTTACGTGGTCTGTGATAATCCTCAAAGATATATCAGTTTTTTCAGATTTTTTGTAAGGTACACCGCTCATTTCAGAAACTTTATCCAAAATAGGTTTGAGAAGGTCTGTCTCAAAAGTTGATGCAACGCCCTGACAAACCATTGTGATACGCTCTAAACCCATTCCGGTATCAACATTTTTCTTCTCAAGAGGGGATTGATTGCCTTCTTCGTCCTGATAAAGTTCAGTAAACACAAGGTTCCAAATCTCAACCCATCTGTCGCATTCGCAGGTATCGATTCCGCAATCATCCGAACACTTATACTGTTCGCCTAAATCATAATGAATTTCAGAGCAAGGACCGCAAGAACCTGACGCACCCGGAGGGCCCCAGAAGTTATCTTTTTTACCTTTTCTCTTGATACGCTCTGCAGGAACGCCTATGCTTCTCCAGATTTCGTAAGCTTCGTCATCCGTTTCAAAAATTGTAATCCACAATCTGTCTTTATCAAGCTTCAATACTTCGGTTACAAATTCCCACGCCCACGGAATAACTTCTTTTTTATAATAATCGCCAAAAGAAAAATTACCGAGCATCTCAAAGAAAGTATGATGCCTTGGAGTTCTTCCTACATTTTCTATATCCGAATCCTTGCCGCCCGCTCTTGCGCATTTTTGGCAAGATGTTGCTCTTGCAGGTTCATAAGGACATTTTTGAATCCCCAGAAATATCGGCAAAAACTGAAGCATACCGGCTGTTGTAAGCAATACAGTAGGATTGTCAGGCACAAGGCTTGAGCTTTCAACAATCGTATGCTGATGTTTATCTTTAAAATAATCTAAGTATAATTTTCTGATTTCATTTCCTTTTAGCATAATTAATCCCTTTTAAATAGTATTCCTTAATTAATTATATACCAAAAGAAAAAATAAAATTCCGGAAAATAAGATATTTCTTAAGCCCGATTTTACATAAAGCCTTGAGATTACTAGCCATCATTGACAAAGTTGAGTAAAGCAGTATAGTCACCATTATCAGCATCATGCAGAGCCTGAATATATTTTTTCTCAATACGGAAATTTCTGTTAAATTACCGTTTCCCCAGATTAGATTATTTTGTCCAAACTGTTTCATTAATAAATCTGCCATTAAACGAGAAATTCTGCCGTTTCCGTTCGGGAAAGGATGGATTTGCACCAATCGGTGGTGAAACCTGATTGCAATCTCTTTTTCCGAATACGTTCCATTCTCAATCCAGAATTTTATATCATCAAGCAAAATTCTTAGTCTGGGCTGGATTTCGTATGGGGCAACTCCGATATTTCTCTCCGTTGTTCTAAACATTCCTGCCCATTTCCAAATACTGCCAAACATTTTCTTGTGCAAAATTTTAATAAAATCTATACTTAAGATATCTCTTTTATTTTTTAAAAGCCAAATTTCAGCCTCGGCAATTCCCTTAGTTTCAAGCTCATTTAACTCGGCTCTTGTTGTCACCCACTTTGCTTTTAATTGTTGTTTTTCTTCCTCCGTAAGAGGCGTTGAATTGTCGTCTGTTTTAAAAATATCCATAATTTACAGCTCTTTATCCCAAATTCTTGAAATATTTCCGTCCAATAACTCTTTTATCAAATCTTCCAGCAATTCATCCGTATTTGCTAATTGATTTTCCAACCCCATATTTTGATTAACTTTATTCAAAATTTTTAAAGCCTTTTGCTTTGCCTGATTATAGATAATATCGTCAATATTTTCTCTGGGAATGAAAACATAGAAAAAATCACAATTTAGAGCATTTGCAATACGTTCCATTGTAGAAATTTTAATATTTTTCTCATTTTTTTCCATATTAACAACTCTCGGTTGAGAGACATTAATCCTTTGAGCCAGTTGCGTTGTTGTCATCCCCAAAAACTCTCGAATAGTTCTCAACCATCCTTGCGGCGGAATGTCGAGAATAGAGTTCTTCAAAGTATTGAATTTCTTTTGATAAGAGCGCCTTAGAATAACTTTGTTATCCATATTATAACCTATATATTATATTTTATTACTTATATTATAACCTATTTGTTATATTTGTCAAGCAGAATTATAATACATAAGTTATAATAAATAGAAAAATTCCGGAAAGATAAATCTTGCCGGATGCGTTTATGCATATTTATGGAAAATTTTCTGAAAGAGAATTTTTTCAGAATGTAAACCTATTATACATTTCGCACTGGTTTATGTCAAGGTATTAGTTATGTTAGAAATTATCGTTTACAACAAGTATGATATTGTCAGTGACAATGTAAGGTTTAATGTATGACTGTTGATAGAAAATTGATGAGAAACGGAAACGGCTGGGTATTGTGTCTTAATTCAACAATACTTGGATTTCTTGACGTAAACCCCGAAGAAGATATGGTTAGATACACCATGGAAAACAACAAACTTATCATTACAAAAAGCGATAAGAAAGTTGAACGGAAAAATAAATAATTGAAAAACAAAAACGCCGAAGACAAGAATATTTGTCTCCGGCGTTTCAGTTTAATTATTTATGCGAAATATCTTGCTAACAAACCATCAAAACCGCGTCCGTGGCGAGCTTCGTCTTTTGCCATTTCGTGTACTGTGTCATGAATAGCATCAAGCCCTAAAGCTTTTGCTTTCTTAGCAATTTCCATTTTGCCGGAGCAAGCGCCAAATTCTGCTTCTGCTCTTAATTCAAGGTTTTTCTTAGTTGAGTTTGTAACAACTTCGCCAAGAAGTTCTGCAAATCTTGAAGCGTGATCAGCTTCTTCAAATGCGTATCTTTTGAAAGCTTCTGCAATTTCAGGATAACCTTCTCTGTCAGCTTGTCTTGCCATTGCAATATACATACCGACTTCTGTGCATTCACCCATAAAGTTTGCTCTCAAACCTTCAAGGATTTCTGCATCAACGTCTTTTGCGACACCGATTCTATGCTCATCAGCGTAATTCTTTTCGCCTTCCGCCATCAAGATAAAAGCTTCTTTACCTGCACCGCAAACAGGGCATTTTTCAGGAGCTTCACCTTCTGCTGTATAACCGCAAACTTTGCATACGTATTTTGCCATAATTAATTCCTTTCTTTGTTTTAGTGGTTCTTCTTCTCTTACGAATTTAATTATAACACTCCTTGGGTTTCTCTTCAATTGGAATTACAACAAAACTTAGTGTAAGTAACCTCTATTACATTTTTCCAAAGCGTACCCTGTGCACCATTCGCCGGTTTCTTGACAATGTTCAAAATTGTCTAATGAATATGATGATGACCCATCAGGCACAAAACCGCTTTTTGTCAGTCTGAAATCAAACAAATCTTTCCCCCAGGTATTCTCACCGTCGCTTGGACCGTCAATATCGACTATTACATGACCACAGTAGCCAAATCCTGAAACTACTTCCCCAATATACCTATTATCTGCGCAATTCTCGTTGTACGCATGAAATGCCATTGATATGCCTTGTGTTGTAATAATTTTATATCTGTGACTGGTCTGATCTATGTTGCCACCACCAACTTGCCCATCTGTTCTCTGGGCCGTTCTGTTTGTAAAACATCCCAAACCGCCTGCACAATCTTTTGCCACCGAAATAGTATCTTTTAAAGCATTATACATCTTTTGTGAATTTAAAAAGTCTTGATGAGTTCCATAATTAGAAACAAAGCCCAAATCCCAATTAGTCGGGTCACCATATTTTTCCACTGCGTCAGTTTAACCAATACTGAAAGTAATCGCTCGGAAAATGATTTTAGAGGTTCAACAAATTTCTACAATGCAATGAAAGATGGTTTAAATATCGCTCAAGATTGCGGTAAAAGTTCCGGCTGCTTTGCTCCTTTTTATCCTCAAAAATCCGGATATGATAATAACTATGGTCTAGAAGACTCTGCGCCTCATATTTATAAGGTTACAATTCAAGAAGGTATGTCGATATCTTGGCTCACTTACAGAGCGAATTGTGATTATACAAACTTTGGAGAATTTTTACCTTCTGCCGGATATTGCGGCAGGATAGCAGTTGATATAGATGGCCCGGATAAAGGAGCTAATACTGTAGGAAAAGACTATTTTGCATTTATGGTTACAAAAAACGGCGTTTACCCAGAAGGCTCACCAGAAGTCTATAGAAATAATCAAGACAACAGCTGTAAATCGGATTGGAAAAGATGCGCAAGCTGGGTTTTTGAAAAATGTAACAGAGCATACTTAAATTAGAGAAAAAGACCGGATAATCCGGTCTTTTTTCTTGCAACAAAAAACCGGCCACATAAAGTTACCGGCTGTTTTTGTTTTTTAATTAATGATGACAATGCTACATAATTTCTGCATCGTCGGTGGCTTGAAGCTGTTTTGACTTGTAATTGTGGATGACTGCGTCAACCAGTAAGTCGTAAGAAGAACTCTTTTCAATGTTCGGGAATTCTTCTTTTAATTGTTGTCTGACCATTGCTTCCAACCGTTGTTCGTCTGACTTTATTTTTAATTCATTACTTGATAATGATTCGATATAATCTTCATTGGCTTTTCTCTGTGAACTTGAAAAAGTCAACAAATTTGCTTTTGGATCTAATGCTTGTTTCAGTGACTTGAAAAATCTCAGGTTGAACATAACGACCTCTTTACTTTACTTACCTTCACTTGTACTTTATTAAAGTCTCCTCAAGGTAAAAATTGCCTATTATTACGGAACTTGTTACAAATTTTTACAATTTTGAAAAATCTGTTAATATTATATACTTATTTTTCAAACTCTTCAATAGTGCAACTCTGTTATTTTTGATTTTTTCATCCTTATCCATAACAAGAACATCATCAAAGAATTTTGTAACAACAGGATTAATCGAAATTAAATCACTTAAATATTTGTCATAGTCTCCGTTGAATGAAATTCCCTGAACAGCTTTGTAGAGTGATTTTTCAGCGTCCAGTACAAACAAGCTTTCATTGACCTCTCCAGCTTCTTCTTTGAGGATTCTAAGAACTCTGTTTGCGTTTTCAACGAGTTTTTCATCAACTCCGCCAGATATTGCCTTAACCCTTTTCAGGTAATCGCACAAATCCTTGCAAGGATTCTTGGAGGCGCAGGCTTCAAGAACGTTTTTAGAATAATCGCTGTTTAAGAATATAATCAGCCTTTGAACAAAGAACTCCTCAACATCAGCCTTAACATCCGCTTTCACAGGCAGAAGCTCCAATGTCTCATCAATAAGTTTTGAAAGATCAAGCTTAAGGTTGTGTTCCAGAATAGTTTTTATAATACCTAATGCTGCACGTCTTACGCCAAGCGGGTCAGAAGAGCCTGTCGGTTTTTTGCCGGCAGCAAATACAGCGCAGATTGTATCAATTTTATCAGCAATTCCGACAATCTGGCCTTCAATAGATTTAGCGGTCTCTGAGTCTGCATTCAAAGGGAAATAGTGTTCTTTTATCCCTTCCGCTACTTCTGCGATTTCGCCTGAAACTCTGGCGTAATCCGCCCCGATAAACCCTTGAAGTTCTGTAAATTCAAACACAAGATTTGTTGCCAGATCTGCCTTGCATAATTCTGCCGTACGCTTAATTGAAGGTTTTGAGATATTCATTGCAGCAGCAATTTTTTCAGACAATTTAATGATTCTTTGGGTTTTGTCATAAACAGAACCCATTCCTTTTTGGAATGTCATGCCCTTCAAGCTTTCTACATAAGCTTCCAGCGGCTTTTTGGTATCTTCTTTAAAGAAAAATACCGCATCATCGAGCCTTGCCTTGATTACACGTAAATTACCGGCTTTGATATTTTCAAATTCGTCTCCAATATAGTTTGTGATAGTTACAAACTTGTTGATTAATTTTCCGTCTTCTTTTTTGTAAAGTGCAAAATATCTCTGATGAGTTTCCATAACAGTAACTGCAACTTCTTGCGGAATTGTTAAGTACGCAGCATCGAAATCGCAAGTTACGGCAACCGGATATTCGCAGATGAAAGTAACTTCTTCCAGCAAATCATCAGAAATCTTTGTTACTGCATTCAGTTTATCAGCTTCAATTTTAGTAAGTTCCAATATTTTAGCTTTTCTCTCATCCTGGTCGACTATTACGTAAGCTTCTTTGAGCTTTTCAACGTATTCGTCAGGATTGTTAATCACAATATTCTGTTTTGAAAATCTGTGACCGTTTGTAAGGTTTGAAGAATCTTTATCAATGATTCTTATTTTAACTTCTTCATTATCTAAAATCGAAAGCACCCAGCGAATAGGACGAGAAAATTTTACATCATTATTCCCCCATCTCATAAAATGAGGCCCTTGAAGTTTTGAAAAAATTTGCGGAACATTTTCCTGCAATAAATCTTTTGTGTTTTTGCCCTTTATTGAAATCTTTGCGTAAACATAATTGTCCTCTACATAAAGATCATTTACCCCTACGCCGTTTTTATTGGCAAAACCTTCTCCTGCTCTGGTAAGATTCTTGTTTTCATCAAACGCAACAGTTGCAACAGGCCCTTTCACAATCTTTTCAACATCCGGCTGTGATGAAGCTAAACCGTCTACAACTACCGCAAGACGGCGGGGAGTTGCCATTACTTTTACGTTATCAAATTTTACATTACTGCTATTCAAAAAAGTTTCAAAACCTGTTTTTAACTGCGAAATTGCCATTGGTATAAACTTATACGGCAATTCTTCTACACCGACTTCCAACAAATATTTACTCATTTATATTTCTCCAATTAATAATCTTTTCTTGATTATACAACAAAAATTACTTTTTTGAGTTTGCGGAAAAATTAGCATTTTTCTCGCAAACTCTCGGGAACGGTTTCACATCAGTCTGTGTGCTATCCCACACACAGACTGATGTTCACACACCTTAGGTCGGATTTGAAAAACCTCCAAAATCTGTCAATTTTGGGGTTTTTCCGCATCCTCTTTTCCACTTATAATGATTATACTCAATCAAGCCGATATGCAAAGCAGTAAGAGCCGCCGATATGTACGCAGCAGGTTTGTGAGTTTTTTTGATTGCCCGATTTTTGCTTACACCGCTGTAAATTGACCACACAAGTCCTGCGGTTGCTGTGTAGCCGGTTGTTTTTGGTGTTAATATTCTGTTGGATTTTACTGACGACACCTGCATAGCAAGCTTATTATAACACAAACTTGACCTCAATTAACAGGGGTGAGATAATTAATCTATGAATTATTACAGAAAATTTACGCCATATTTATTCTTACTGCCGGCGTGCGCGGTATTGATTGTTTTCTTTTTTATTCCGTTTTTTCAGACTTTCGGCTTAAGTTTTTTTGACTATTCATCAAGCTTATACCATCCGTCATTCTGCGGTGCGGATAATTACATAAAACTTTTTAAAGAACCTGTTTTTTACAAAGTCATGTTCAATACGTTTATGTACCTCATAATTGCCGTTCCGTTGCTTGTAACTTTTCCGCTGTTCCTTGCAGTATTAATTAACCAGAAAATTCGGGGGATTACGCTCTATAAAATTCTTCTATACCTTCCGGTTATTGTATCTATTGTTGTCGCTGCAATCGCATTTAAGTGGCTTTATGCGCAGCAGGGGATTTTAAACTATATTCTGTCATTATTCCACATTGATTCAATCGGATGGCTTGTGGATACAAAGTGGGCGCTTTTTTCCGTTGCAGTTGTTACAATCTGGAAGGGTATCGGATATTATATGATGATTTATCTGGCTTCACTTATGAGCGTTCCGCAGGAACTCTACGAAGCCTGTGATATTGACGGCGCAGGGTTTTTCAAAAAACACCTGACAGTTACAATTCCGCATATTATGCCGACAATTGCTCTTGTATCTACAATAAGCACAATTTCTGCGATGAAAGTTTTTGCAGAAATATATGTTATGACAAAAGGCGGGCCTTTAAACTCAACAAAAACAATTGTGTATTATATTTATGAAAGAGCTTTTGAAAATCTGGATTTAGGTTACGCATCAGCACTCGCTGTCGTTCTGCTGGTTGTTGTAATGGCGTTCTCACTTATAAATATTCTTTGTTTTGAAAAAAACAAATACGGAGATATTTAATGAAAATCCTTGTTATTACAGATTTGTATCCGATAAAAGATGAAGAAAAATCCACACCCAGAACGATTTACGATTTTGTAAAGGGCTGGGAAAAGCTGGGGCATGAGGTCAAGGTTATAAAACCGAATTTCCTTTTTAATTCTTTTATAAGAAAAAAGCCGTTTTACAAAAGCGGAATCTATGATGATGTAGAGAATATAAATTACTTCTTGCCGTTTTTAGGAAATATCAAATCAAAAATCAAAACAAAGTTTGAGCCGGATATTACAATCACGCACATGCCAAGCGGTTTGATTTTTGCAAACAAGCTGAAAAGACCTTTTACAGCAGGGGTTCACGTTTCTGATTTAGAGGTTTTGACAAATCCTTTGTATTCAATTTATTTCAAAAAAGAGCTTGAATGTGCTTACAAAAATGCAAAAAAAATCGCCTGCCGCTCGGAGGTTCTCAGAAATAAATTTCTTGCAATATTTCCTGAATATGAGCCCAAAACCTTTGTTGCATTTTCCGGAATTGATGAAAAATTCATTGTAAAAAAAGAATGGCAGAAAAAAGATAAGTATAAAGTTTTAGCCTGCGCAAATTTAATTGCGCGAAAAAATATTGATAAAGTAATCCTTGAATGTGAAAAATATGATAATATTGAGCTTACAATAATTGGAGAGGGCAAAGATAGGCACAAGCTGGAAAGCCTGTCTGCGAAACCGATCTTTCTCGGCTATTTACCTCACGATAAAGTTCTGGAAAAGATGCAAGAATCCGATATTTTTCTCCTTCCGAGCCGCAACGAAACCTTCGGAATGGTGTATCTTGAAGCAATGGCCTCAGGCTGCATAACAGTATGCACCGAAAACGACGGTATTGCAGGGATTATTAAAAATAAAGAAAACGGTTATTTTTGGAGAGATGGAATCGTTGGAGAAATTATCAACTCGGGAAGGCAAAATTTTGTTTTAGATAATACGTACAAAACAATCGCAGAATACACACAAGAAAAGGCTTGTAAAAATTATTTGAATCAAATCTTTACAAGCTAGCTCAATTTGATTTATACTAATTTTACATGCGCTTGTAGCTCAGTAGGATAGAGCGGAGGTTTCCTAAACCTTGTCTGCCGTGGGTTCGACTCCCTCCAGGCGCATTTACTTTTTTCTTTACTAAAAAGAAAAAAGTAAACAAAAAAGAAAAGAACATTTGAGCTTGTAGTATCAACTCCCACCCCATTCAATCTCTTTTTGGTATACCTTGCGAGGCCGTTGGAGAACACACACAAAGCGAAGCTTTGTCAGTGGGTTCGGCGCGAGTGAGCTGAGGCTGGAGCATTTTGTAAGATGTTGCAAACATCGCAGCAAAATGCGGAATTGCCGTTACACGCGAACGAGCAAGACACTCCCTCCAGGCGCATTTACTTTTTTCTTTACTAAAAAGAAAAAAGTAAACAAAAAAGAAAAGAACATTTGAGATTGTAGTATTAACTCCCGCCCCATTCAATCTCTTTTTGGTATACCTTGCGAGGCCGTTGGAGAACACACACAAAGCGAAGCTTTGTCAGTGGGTTCGGCGCGAGTGAGCTGAGGCTGGAGGAGGTTATAGTAAATCTATATATTGAAAATTTTTAAAAACAAGTTATAATAAAAGTAGGGTGAGGGTATTCCCAGATACCCTCAATGCAGACCCTACAACAATGATGAAACAATTAGTAAAATGTGTCCTATGACGTTAAGGGCACATTTTATTTTTGTTCTAATTTCTTCAATCATAGTCTTAATCACCTCCTTTCGTACACCTCATGCAGAAAAGTTTGTCGTGCGTTGAAAGGCGGTGAGGCCTGCCCTACTTGATAACTACTGTATCAACTCAAAAATTTTAACGTGCAACTAAGTACGTCCATATTAACAAATAAAACATATTTCTCAACAAAAATAATTTAGTAATTGCATAACTTCAAACAGAATGATAAAATTAATATTTGAGGTAATTTATATGGCAAGAGAAGAAAAAGTTTTTACGCTTAGAGTTTGCGGAAAAATTAAAATTTTTCCTGCAAACTCTTGGGAACGGTTTCAAACGAGGTTGTGTGCTATCCCGCACACGATCTCGTTCTCACACACCTTCGGTCGGATTTGAAAAATCTCAAAAAATTGTCATTTTTTGGATTTTTCCACATCCTCCTTAGGATCAAAAACGAGCTTTTTGAACGCATAAAAAAAGAGGCTGAAAATAACAAACGTTCAATTACGAAACACATTGAATACATACTTGAAAAAAGCTTAGAAAAATAAAAGTTATGTATCCGGCTCGTTTACCCTTTACCCATTTACCCCTGCTTGTATCTCTCTATCGGGCTGTCTTTTCCTTTTTCAGGCAAGAAGCGCGCATCTACAAGGCGATACCCTTTAATCTTTCCGGCACGGTTTCTTTCTATCTCGAACTTGGTATGCAGAACATAAGTTTCACTGTCTTTTCCTTTAAGACGGTTTGCAAGGTTATTCACAAACTTCAATCCGCCTCGCATATAATTTTCGATTGCAATTTTTGCTTCTGCAGAATAAGGATTCCCGATTCTCTGAATAGAAAAACCCTTTGAGCGCCCGATTTCTTCCCCCAAATCTTTATTAAACCTATCAACATCTTTTCCCGAAATCATATAGGCTATAGGCTTGAAGTTCGTCCCATTCGCTCCCTTTCGGTCATAGAATGAACGTACAACAGAAATTTTTCCGTAATCTCTATCTTTTGTCTTAATATATTCTTTTACTTTCGACTGAACAGGATTAAGCGGTTTGTCCGTCTTATTCAGAACTCTCACAAGCGAGCCTTGAAGCTTCTTGACTAATTCAAGGCTCAGTGCAGGAGCATAACTTCCGTTAGTCTCCGCAACCCAGTGCACTACAGGATAGGCTGATTTAAAATTTATTGTCGGCTGGTTAAATCTTACAGGATTGATACTGTTCATATTAAATTTAAAACTCCTGAAAAATTTTTTTGCGCCTTATTTAAAAATAAATCCATCCTCTTTCATTCTTCTGATAACTTCCTTGAGTTCATCTTCTCCGCAGACGATTGAAACCCTGAAGAAGCCTTTTCCGTGTTCGCCGAAAGCGTCTCCGGGAACCGCAACAACTCCGGATTTGTGCATCAAATCATCTGTGAACTCTACAGAACTCTTATACCTCGGAGGTATCGGAAGCCATAAGTAGAAAGTCGCGTCAGGAATATTAAAATCACCCCAGCCCAGTTCTTCTTTGAGACCTTTTACAAAAATTTCCTGATTCTTTTTAAACCGCAGATTAGATTCCTTAATATACTCATCTCCTTCTTTGGAATTAAGAATTTCAGCGCCTGCTTTTTGAATCGCCTTAAAGATTCCTGAATCCAGAGTGGATTTGAGCTTGCCAAAAATCTTGACCGCGTCTTTGTTACCGCAAATCCAGCCCAAACGCCAGCCTGTCATGGCATAAGGTTTTGAAAAGCTGAAAAATTCAACCGCAATATCTTTCGCGCCCTCTATTTCAAGCACACTCAGAGGTTTTAATTCTTCTTTAAAATACATATCTGTATAAGCAGCATCCGACATTAAAAGAATGTGATGTTTTTTGCAGAATGCCACAACTTTTTCCAGATATTCTCTTGTTGCTGTTGCACCGAGCGGATTGTTAGGATAATTAATCAAAAGTGCTTTAATCTTTTTGGGGTTATATCCTTCTTTCACAAAGTTTTCAAACACTTCTTCCAAATCGGGCATAAAGTTGTTTTCTCTGGTTAGCGGTACAGGATAAGCAAAACCGCCGGAGACCTTAACCATTTCGCCATAAGATGCGTAACCCGGATCCGGCACAAGGATTATGTCTTTATCTTCCTTTACTGTTGTCGGATTAATCAATATTCTTATAAAGTTTGCAAGTCCTTCTTTTGAACCGATTAGCGAAAAGATTTCTTCTGCAGGATTAAGTTCAACGCCGAATCTCTCTTTCATACGTTTTGCAACAGCCTCCCGAAAATAAGCTTCGCCCTTTGGTGAAGAATAAGTGTGTATCCCCTTTTCATCCAGCGCATTTTTGAGGCTTTCAATAACAAGCTTTGGCGGAGCAGCTGTAGGCGCTCCCATAGAAAGGGCTATCGGCGCTCTGCCTTTGGCGGTTAACTCAGGGGTTATACGTGCAACTGTTTCCTTGATACGAAACATTATATATGTTTCAAGTGACTGTACATAATCGTTAAAAAATTCTTGCATAACTAATATTCCTCATAAAGATATAGGAACATTATAATACAATTTTTGCTAAAGGGAATAGTTTTTTATTGCGGGAATCTTAATACAGTTATCAAGATATTCAATCGTACTCAGCTTTTCGTTGTACAAATACTTTATAAAATTGAGATAAGATATATCAAAAGAACTCAGTAAAATATTTATCTCAAATCCTTCTGAGCAGAACGGTTCGTAATCATATACAACATAGCTGTTATACTTGCTTTTCCATTCTTTGCGTTCGATTTTGCAATTGTTTTCTTCTGCAATATCTTCAACCCAGTTTACGATATCTTTGTTAATGTTTTTTAACTCTAAATATTTATTCTGAAATTTTTCCATAACAACATATCTCCATACAGAAATTGTAATGTGTTATTGACGAACATAAATTGCCTTTTAGTTTAGTTTTTCGGGGTAAAGTGTTGCGAAAATGTACAATAGAGTTTTTGGGGATATAGAATCGGATTAATAGTAAAAAAACTTTATGCTATAATCTGATTAAAAAGGGGAATTAAGATTATGGCAAAGTTTTATACAACAACAGCAATAGACTACGTAAACGGAGCGCCGCATATAGGGCACGCGTATGAAAAAATTCTTACGGACGTAATATACAGACACTTTACTCAAAGGTGCGAAGAAACATATTTCCTTACAGGGACAGATGAACACGGTATCAAAATCCAAAAAACATCTGCGCAAAACGGTGTTTCACCAAAAGAATTTTGTGATATGAATGCACAAAAATTTAAAGATGCCTGGAAAGCCCTTGATATCGATTATTCTCAATTCATAAGAACAACCGATGAGCAGCATACAAAAATCGTTCAAAAGATTTTCAAAAAACTTGTAGAAAAGGGCGATATTTATAAGCACTCCTATACAGGTCTTTATTGCGCAGGATGTGAATCTTTTTTGAGCGAAAAAGATTTAACGGAAGACGGACTTTGTCCTAACCACCTCAAAAAACCGGACGTTGTTGAAGAGGAAAATTATTTCTTCAAATTAACAAAATACAAAGACGCCATAATTAAACATATAAAGACAAATCCTGACTTTATAGTTCCGTCATTCAGGGCAAACGAAGTTCTGAATCAGCTTGAAAACATAGAAGACATATCTGTTTCGCGCGTTAAATCAAACGTTTCCTGGGGAATCCCTGTTTTAGATGATCCGGAACAGGTAATCTATGTTTGGATAGATGCTTTGTCAAACTATATTACAGCAATCGGGTATAATCCGGAAGGTGAAAGCAGCGAAAAGTTTAATAAACTTTGGCCGGCTGATGTTCAGGTTATAGGAAAAGATATCTTAAAATTCCATAGTATTTATTGGATTGCGATTCTTATGGCGCTTGAGCTTCCGCTTCCAAAACACATTCTTGCACACGGTTGGATTACTATTGATCAGACCAAGATGTCAAAATCTCTGGGCAACGTAATTTCTCCGACAAGTGTTTTAGAGGCATTTAATCTAGAGATTCCGGATCCTCTCAGATACTATATGGCATCTGCAGCACCTTGCGGAAAGGACGGAAATTATTCGGATGAAGATTTCAAAGAAAAGGTCAACGCACACCTTGCAAATTCTATGGGAAATCTTCTCAACAGAACGCTTTCAATGCTTGTGAAATATTTTGACGGCGATATAAAGCCTGAATTTTTAGGCAAAAATGAGTTAGAAAAAGATGCGCTTGAAACAATTAAAGCTGTAAAACATCACTTTGATTACTTTGAGGTTCAGGAAGCTGCACAAAAAATCATTGAGCTTGTTGATATTACAAATAAATACGTTACAGATAACGCACCATGGACGCTTGCAAAAGAAGGTAATATGGAAAAATGCGGCGTTGTTTTAACCAATGTACTGCAGGTTATGACAGTTATCGCATCGTTGATTTATCCTTATTGCCCGAATATTGCTAAAGCTATGGCAGAGCAGCTTTCGTACGACATTAGCACAAAACTTGATAATGTTGATTGCAAAGCGCTTAAGGCCGGACATTTGATAGACAAAGAAAATATCAAACCTGTGTTCTTAAGAATGGATAGTGAGCTTGCCGACAAGAAAAAGGGATAAAGGGGTAAATGTATAGAGGTCGCCCAACCGACAAAACCTAAGAAAGTAGGGTGCGGTAAATCTGTGATTTACCGCACCAAATAATCTATTCAACATTTCAACCCTAAAACTTCTCCTAAACTACTAAACTTATCAACTACTAAACCCCTTCCCCACCTCACCCCTACGGGGTCTCTCCTCTAAGGCACTAGTGTCCAAATAAAAAAACATACAACAATTGTTTTACATCTATATACCAATTTAAGCCTAGATGTAATTTGTA
>CALURX010000007.1 GCA_944323265.1 Candidatus Gastranaerophilales bacterium | reverse complement strand
CAAATTACATCTAGGCTTAATTTGGTATATAGATGTAAAACAATTGTTGTATGTTTTTTTTATTTGGACACTAGTGCGTCCGCCGGAGAACAGAAACCCGCTTCCGGAAGAAAAAGAGGCCTGCTGGGAATATTTAAAAGCGCAGATTGATATTATCAGGCCCAAAATGATTTTGTTATGCGGAAACGTTGCAGTTCAGTCAATCCTCGGCAGCGTGGGCGGAATTACAAGAATCCGCGGCAAGTGGTTTGAGGGCGGAGAAAACGTCCACGGCGCAAAGCTTATGCCGATTTTTCATCCGTCGTATCTTTTGAGAAACGACTCCAGAGAAAAAGGCAGCCCCAAATGGCTTATGTGGCAAGATATTCAGGAAATTAGAAGAGAATACGATAAGCTTTAAATATTATAAGCAATGAACCTGCAAAGTTCTATTACCCTTTCCGGATACAAGCCGAGAACAAGAGTTGCAATTGCCGTAAGATACAGGACAAATTTTTGCGAGAACACAGGATTCAGAAGTTTTACCTCCGTATTCTTGTCATACTCTCCAAAAAGCGGAAGAAGAACTTTGAGATAATAATAAAGCGCGACAACCGTAAGGATTAAAAGTGCAAGCAGGAACGGAACAAATATTAATCCCGAATTTGCAATCGCTGTAAAGAGATAAATTTTTGCGACAAATCCGGAGGTAATCGGAATCCCTGCAAGCCCGATTATTGAAAATGCGTAAGCGCCTGTCAAACCGTGGTTCTTGTGGAAAAATCCTTTAAACGAATTTACGTCCATAGAATTTTTATCACCATAGATATTTAAAAATGCAAATGCCGCAATATTCATCAAGACGTAGCATATCAGATAAAAAATCACTGTTGAAAGGTTATATACAGACACAAGACTTGCTGCAAGAAGAACATAGGAGGAGTTGGCGGAGGCAGAGCAGGCAAATATTACTTTAACATTATTTTCGCGAATAGCATAAGTATTTGCCCACAGCGCCGTTACAAGGCTCAAAATCACAAGCACAAAAGTTAATTCAAAGCTGCTTCCGAGCGGAAATACCAGAAGTCTGCAGAGAATTCCGAACATCGCAAGCTTTGGAATTGTGGATAAAAATGCGAGTACAGATGTTTCGCACCCTTTATAAACATCTATTATCCAGTTTGCAAACGGAAATACCGCAAGTTTGGCAAGAAGCCCGGCTGCAATCAGGATTGACGCAATTGAATACATCAGAGAAGTTTCTTGAGTTGCTGTTATTTCATAAATCTCTGACAGGTTTAAAGAGCCTGTGATTCCATACAGATAGGAAACTCCGAACAGAAAAACTCCGGTTGCGATTGCCGAGGTTAAAAGATACTTAAAACTGGCTTCTTTTGAATAATATCCTTTTGATGCCGCTATTAAAAAGTATGTTGAAAAGCTCAAAAGCTCAATTGAAACAAACAGGGTTATAAAATCATTGGCAGACACTATGTTCATAGCGCCAAAAACTGCGCTCAAAAGAATTGCCTGGAACGTATACGCATTCCTTTTTCTGCTTCTGATAAGACTTCTGCTCAAAAGTGCGGTAAAAAATCCGCAGAGAAGTATTATAAAATCAAAAAGAAGCGTATAGCTGTCCGACATAATAGAGTTTTTAAACCCGAAATACTGCGGCTCTGTTTGTACTGTTGACAAAAGAACCACACTTAAAGAGATTCCGATAATTGATATGAGCCTTGAAAATTTATAGAATCTTGGCGATAAAATCATTGAAAGAACAAGCTGGATGAGAATAAACACTCCAAGCGCCATTTGCGGTAACAGTATATTAAAAATATCATTGAGCATCTACATACCTCCTGCCAAACTCAAAAGAGCATCCGGGAAGATTCCGAATATAATCAATCCTGCGCTGACTGCCGCAAGTATCAAAAACTCATGGATAGAAATATCGTTTACCTTCTCAAACTCGGGTTTTATTTCTCCATAGAATCCGCAGTGCAGGAATTTCAGCATATAAGCGGAACTTATTATAAGGAGCGGAAGCGCAAATATTGCAGAGAATTTTATAACCTCAGAAAGTTCTGAATTTAGAGCGCCCAGCATCGTCAAAATTTCACTTACAAACGGCGCAAACATCGGGATTCCGATTGACGCAAGAACTATCAATACTCCAAACCCGAACAGACGCGGCATAACAGAGGCAATACCTCCGATTGAATTTATATCCCTTGTTTTACATCTCAAATAAACGATACCTGCCGTCATAAAAAGACCGCAAGTTACAAGGGCGTGTGCAACCATGTGGAACACAGATGCCGTAAGTGCAAGCTTATTAAACGCGCAAAGCCCGAGGAGAATCAAGCCCATATTTGAAATACTTGAATACGCAACGATTCTTTTTATATCAGTCTGCGCGTAGGCAATAAATGCCGTATAAATTATATTAATCAGCGCAAATATTGCAAGAACGGGCGCAATGGTCGTAAAAGAATCCGGCATGGTCTGGTAATTAAACCTAAAAATCCCGTACGCGCCTGTCTTAAGCAAAATTCCGGCAAGAATCATACTGACAGACGTAGGCGCGTTTGTATGCGCGTCCGGAAGCCACGTATGAAGCGGCACAATAGGAAGTTTAACCGCAAATCCTATAATCAGGCATATTGCAATCAGATTCTGGATTCCTGCAGGAATTGAGGAATCAATTATATCCGTAAACGAGGCAGAAAGGATTCCGTTTGAAGTGTAGTTATAATAGTGAAGAAGCAGAATCCCCAGAAGCATTACCATGCTTCCGAGAAACGTAAATAATACAAATTTCACAGCCGAAGCCTTTGCGTTTTCATTGTCGCCGAACGCGATTAAGAAATACGCCGGAATCATCTCCAACTCCCAGAACAGGAAGAATAGGAACATATCTCCTGATGTGAAAATTCCGAGTATTGCAGACATCAAAAGCAAAAGCATGGAATAATAAAATTTGTGATTTTTTCTTATATTAAGTTTGCTTGCAATCGAAGCAAGAAGAAAAACAAAGGATGTCAAAACCGTAAGAATCATTGAGACGGCATCAATTTTAAAAACAAATTTTACGCCGAGAGACTGAATCCAGTCCAACCCCAAAAAGTGAATTTCGCTTACGTAAGGATTTGCAGGGTCAAAACATGCGAGCATTAGAATTGCGTAGAGAAAATGGAATACGCAAACACCTTTTACAAATCTTCTTATTACAATTTCGTTTTTCGTAAACAGAGGCGACATAATAAGAAGCGAGATTACGAGCGGTAAAAATATTAAAAACGGTATTGATAAAAACATCTCCATATTTTCTTCCCTTCCCTACTTAAATTGAATTAATATAAAAGTGTATCCTATTATTACAAGACTTAAAATCAGAGTGATAATAATAAACGCATAGGCATTATAGCTCTGTACATTCTTGCTCTGGAGTTTCATATCCGCAGCCGAGAACTTTTTACAAAGAGCCGTAACCGCTCTTACAGAACCGTCCATAACATATTTTTCGATTAATCCGCTGAATTTTACGCCCATTGAAGCTGCGAAAATAAGCGGTTTATAATTCCCGAGGATTTTTGTATCAACAAAACTGCAAACCCCTGCAAATTTTTCATATACAAACGGAACAATTTTGTAAGAAAAATTTTCAATAAATTTTGGCGCAGCAGGAAATCTTGTGAGCAGATTCCGGGTATACAGAATATACACAACAATCCACGCAGTGAGCGCAAGCCAGAATGGCTCTGCTATTTGATACGTCAGGTGGCGCCTTATTATAAAATAAAATACGATATTTAATATTAAAAGCGCACCTGCCGGAATATATTTTGAATAATCAAACGATTTTTCGATTTCCCTATCTTTTATCATAACAATCGGAAGCCTTGTTATATAAAAAGCAGTAAGGAAAGAATTTATACAGAAAAGTATTGCAAAAATTTTATTGCCTTCTACTGCCGTGTACAAGAATTCTTTTGCGCATACTCCTGAGAAAATCAACCCCGCAAGGCTCAAAGCCCCGATTACAAATGTTGCAAGAGTAATATAATTAATATTTTCTCCCTCTTTTGGAAGGCAGATGAATAACATTGATTTAATAAATGCGTGTGCAATCAGAAAAACAAGCGCTGCTTTTATATTCAAAACCCCGAGGGCGAGAAACATCAGCCCCAGATTTGCGGAGGTTGAATACGCAAGAACTTTTTTGGGATGAGTTTCAATACAGGCATAAATTGAACACAAAATTGCGCTGAGAAGTCCTATTGCGCAAATAATAATAAGCAAAGGTTTTTCAAGCATAAACATCGGAAGAAGCCTTATCAAAAGATAAACCCCTGCAATAACCATGGTTGCGGAATGCAGAAGCGCGCTTACCGGAAGTTTTGCCTCCATTGCGTCCTGAAGCCAGATATGGAAAGGAAACTGCGCTGATTTTACCATTGCGCCAAATATAAACATTATACAGATTAGATAAAACTGCGGAGTTGATGTGTACGCATAAAGAAGGGTCGATATTGCGTTCATATCTTCAAATCCGAGAGTTGTAAATGACAAATTCCCCGCATAATTGTACATAAAATAAGACGTAAGAATTATTGCGCCTATAAGAGCAGTATCTCCTATTCTGTTTATAATAAATACGCGCTTAGCTGCTTTTGATTTTTTCTCTTTTTTGTAATCAAATCCGATAAGAAGATAAGATACAACCCCGACAAGTTCCCAGAAGGCGTACATCTGGAACATGTTCTGGCTGAACAAAAGCCCTGCCATAGAAAAGTTAAACAAGTTTAATAGCGCAAAAAATCTGTACTCTTTTTCCTCATTTTTCATATAAGAAATACTGAATAGCTGCACGCAAAAACTCACAATGAACAATACAAGCGCGATAATAAGCGAAGTTTTATCAATATGCAGACCAAAAGCCAGAGTAAAATCATTAATTTTAATAAACTGAAAACTCTGTTCAATTATTCCCTCTGTTTTTAAGAGGCTTACAGAGCAGAGAAGCCCGCCTAAAAACGAGGATAAAAGCGTCAGGGAATGAATGATTTTTTTATTAACATAAACGGAAAAGAATCTTCCGCACATGATGATTAAGAAAATCCACAAAGGCAGTAATAATATTAAATATATATTATCTAAGATTAAATCTGTCATTTTTATTCCTTATAGTTCGCTGTACTTTTCAATATTGTCGCTCTTCTTTTTCTGATACATCAGGTAGAAAATATAAAGCGCTATCGCAAGTTCCACCGCGCCCAATCCGGTGTAGAAAAGTCCCGTAATATATCCGTCAAAATTTGCGTTATCGCAAAACGTTGCAAAAGTTATAAAATTGATATTTACTCCGGTGAGCATAAATTCAATCGCAATAAGCACCTTGATAACATTTTTTGCACATACAGAGCCAAGAAGGCCGATAACAAAAAGCGCTAATCCGAGGAATAAATAATGATACATTCCAATCATTTTATGCCTCCTCTCTTTTGGTTAAACATGGTAATTCCCGCAATAACAATTGTAAGAAGCAGGGATACAAGTTCAAATGCCCAAACATAGTTTACAAATAAGCCTTTTGCAAAAGCCGATAATGTATCAAAGGCGCTAACCTGAACTAATTCCTGCAGGTTGAAAGTATCCGGCATGGCCAGAATGGATATCATAATGATGTAAAGAAATGCAAGAACAAAAATACCTCCGCATAGTATTGTTATATAAGGCAGAGTAAAGCCTTTATGTTTTTTGGCGTCTCTTCCTGTGAACATAATAGAAACACCTATTATTACAGGTACGGCAAAACCGTATATTGAAGCCTGAATTATTGCATTGTATTCAGAGCCCAGCACATAGAACAGTAAAGCCGCATCAAAAAATACCAGAACGGAAGCAAGAAGTGAATAAATAACATTTTTTAAACATACGGAAAGGATTGCACAGAAAATAAGTATGAAAGCTGAAATATAAAATATTACCGGATTGCTAATCATCAGCCCCTCCTTTGTATTTAAGAATTAAATTTTCATTTTTTTCAACACCAAGTTCATAGTCTTTTGTCATTTTTATTGCTTTTACAGGACAATAATAAGCACAGTTTCCGCAAAAAATACACTTTTTTAAATCAAATCTGTATGAAATAACTTTACCGTCCTCATTTTTTTCAAACTCTATTGCTCCCGACGGACAAACTCTTTTGCACACACCGCACCCGATACATCCGCTGACTTCCGGCTTTCCGCGAAACGCGTCATTCAACTCTCGTCTTTTTTCAGGATACTCTAACGTTACAGGTCTTCTGAACAAATGCTTGAAAACCGTAATTAAACCTTCAAAGAGGGCCTTAATACTGCTTATGGGATTCAAAATCATTACGCAAGCCCTCCCAGAATAAATTTATAAATAACAACAATAAACAGATTGATTATTGATAACGGCAGAAGAACAACCCACGAAAACTTCAGCAAATCAAACGCGGCAAGTCTCGGCAAAGTCGCCCTTATCCAGATTATTACAAAAATCAACAAAGAAGCCTTGAAAAATAACCAGCCAGCCTGTTCAAAATAAAGTAAAACCGATGCAAACGGGGTTTCTCCAAAAAGAATATTACTCAAATATTTTCCGAAAGGAGACAAGTATCCTCCGAAAAATAATATTGCCATAAACATTGAATTTGCAAACAGCATGGCATACTCGCTCAAATAAAATAATGCAAATCTCATGCCGGAGTATTCCGTATTATATCCGCACACAAGCTCGCTCTCCGCTTCCGGCAAATCAAACGGACAGCGGTTTAATTCCGCGAGTATGCTTATAAACATGATTATAAATCCCAAAATACAAGGAAAAACAAACCATCCAAACATTCCCCACTTTGAGAACTGAGCCATTGTGATTCCGGTCATGTTCATGGATGATGCAAGTACCACAACCGACAAAAGCACAAACGTTATCGGAAGTTCATAGCTCAAAACCTGAGATATACTTCTTGCAGCCCCGAAAAGCGAATACTTATTAGAGCTTGCCCATCCTGCAAGGAATACGCTCAATATAGGAAATGCTGCGAGTATAAGATACAAAATTACATTTGTCTGCGTATTCACAAACGTAAATTCCGCGCTGTAAGGAATTATCCCGACAGCTGCCATAACCGGAATAAACACAAGAATCGGCGCAAGATTAAATAAGAACCTGTCAACCCGGGCTGGTGTAATATTTTCTTTGCAAAGAAGCTTGAAAGCATCCGCAAGAGTTTGCAAAAGTCCCCAATACCCGACCCTGTTCGGCCCCTTTCTCTGGGTAAAAAATCCCAAAAGTTTCCGCTCCGCAAGCACCAGCGCTAAAATTACCACAAGCAGCGCCCCAAAAATTATACAAAAAGGAATCACGTAAAAAGTTATGTCTCCAAAAAGTTTTGGAATCCCATGCTTTTGCAAAAATTCTATGTATAAAAAGTAAAGATAATTCATTACTTATCCACCTCCGGCAGAATTATATCCAGAGAGCCCGCAATCGCAATCGCATCATTAAGATACTCGCCCTTCAAGAGCTCTCTTAGCAGGTTAACCGAATAATAAGACCCTGTCCGCCATTTGAGCCTATAAGGCTTATCCTCGCCTGTTGATTTAACATAACAGCATGCAAGCCCCCTTGGCGCTTCAATCTCCCGAATATAATCGCCCTCAGGCAGTTTGAGATTAAGCGGATTTATTAATTTCTGCTCCAACTTTCCGGCCTCTTTTAGATAAACAAGCGCCTGATGAATAATATTCATGCTCTCTTTAATCTCTAAAACCCTTGCCTTATACCTTGTCCAGGAATCCTTGCCGTCCATAACAACCGCCCTGAAATCAAAGCCTTTGTATAGTGGATCACTATGTCTGTAATCATAATCCACACCGCTTGCCCTAAGATTAACTCCGGTAATTGCGTAATTAAGAGCAGTCTTCGGCTCTAAAATTCCTTTGCCTTTTGTGCGCATTAAGAAAATTGGGTTCTCCGTGATAATTTTTTCGTAATCATCAAGTTTTTCCGGCAGAATTGATAAAATCTCCTCGACATCTTCCAGATACTCAATATCTTTTCTTACTCCGCCAAAGACAAAGTAATTGTACATCATTCTCTGTCCGGTGAGTTTTTCAAAGTATCTCAAAATCATCTCACGTTCACGGAACGCGTAGAAAAACGGAGACACTGCTCCCAAATCCATCAAAAATGCACCAATCCAAAGGAGGTGAGAAGAGATTCTGTTGAGTTCAAGCAGCATCACCCTTATTGCACGAACCTTGTCCGGAAGCTCAACTTCAAGCGCGTTTTCTACAACACCGCAAAGAAGTTCGGAATAGAAAAATCCGGCAAGATAATCGATTCTGTCAACAAGCGGAAGATACTGAATATATGACATTTTTTCAGCCATCTTTTCCATGCCCCTGTGCAAGTACCCGACCTCAGGCTCGCAAGAGAGAATCTTTTCTCCGTCAAGTTCTAACAGAAGCCTCAAAACCCCATGCGTTGAAGGATGCTGCGGCCCCAGATTTAACCTAAGACTGCTTGTCATTCCACTCCAATCTCTTATCGTCTTCTTTATAATCTTTTCTCAAAGGATGACCTTCCCAATCCTCCGGCATGTAAAGACGTTTCAGGTTCTCATTGCCGATAAATTTTATCCCGAAAAGGTCATAAATTTCATTCTCGTCAGCCTCTGCAGATTTAAATATTCCTGTAACACTTTCTATCTCGTCTTTGACAGTAATTGATATAAACAAATCTTCCTCATCATCAACAGAATACAGGTGATAAGTAAGCTCAACTCCCTCATCTCCTTTGTCCGTTGCGATAATCTCCTTTAACATATCATAAGGATATTCTTTTAATACAAACTCAATCACCCCGAGCAGATTAGATTGAATAACAATCTTATTCCCTACAAGCTCGCAGTCATTAAATATTCTCTCAAATTCACTCCAATTCATGATTCACCTGCCTCCGTTTGTAAAGTGTTAACTCCCAGTTGAGTAATATAAATATCTCCGTCGACAAGGAGACCGCATTCCTCTTTTAATTTTATTTTGTGCGAATTTACAAAATCTTTTCTTGTTAAAACAGATTCTTTTTTAATCTTGCCCTGCAGCTTCCTTATGGCATCAAGCAGCGCCTCAGGCCTTGGCGGACACATAGGAAGATAAATATCCACCGGAATAATTTTATCAATCCCTCGTATAACAGAATACGAAGTTTCTGCAAACATTCCCCCTCCGCAAGTGCATGCTCCCATTGCAATCACGTATTTAGGCTCCGGCATCTGCTGATAGAGCCTCAAAAGGATCGGCGCCATTTTGTGCGTAATTGTTCCTGCACAGATTAACAAATCCGCCTGCCTCGGAGAGCCTCTGAAAACTTCCGAGCCAAAACGTGCAATATCGTTATCCGATGCAACTGTCTGCATCATCTCAATTCCGCAGCATGAAGTAGCAAACGTCAAAGGCCACAGAGAATTTGCTCTGCTCCAGTTTAGAATATAATCAATTGAAGATATTATTATATTCACAGCCACCTCAACATTTTCTTTTTTATTGCAAAAAACAATCCGAACAACAGAAGCGCAACAAAAATAAACGCCTCTATTATTGCAAACAGCCCCAATTCATTAACAAATACCGCAAAAGGATATAAGAAAATCGTTTCAATATCAAAGATTAAAAACATTACCGCATAATTAAAGTACCTGACATCAAAAAGCATTCCGCTATCGGAAGCAGGATTCAGACCGCATTCATAAGTAGTTTCTTTAACCGCGCATTTTTGTCTGTACTGGCAGATAAAACCCGCAACAACCATTAATACTGCAAAAACAGCGGCAAGTATTATAAATACTGATAGACAAACAAGTTCCTTCACGCGGTAAACCCTCTTTTTATATTCTACTAAAAAATTTCCTGATATAATAGATATTATTATGTAATATTAAGATAATTTATATGGGACAACTGATTAGGATTTTTTTGTTAATTTTATTGATAATTGGGGCATCTCTGCCTTCTTGGTCTGCAGTACAAGGGAATATTCAGTATCAGATTCCGATTGATTACACCAAATTGAATGAAGCAGAGATTTTAGAAAGAGCAGAGTTCTTCTACGGAATGGCGCTCAAATCAAGCAACGGAAATGTTAATGAAGAAATGACCGCGGCTCTTAATCTCTATACAATTCTTTGCAAAAAATGTCCGGATAATGTTATGTACCCTACAAGACTTGGAATCCTCTATGACCTTTGCGGCATGGATAAGTATGCCAAAGGATGTTTTTATAAAGCAATGGGAATTAAAAAGTCCAGACCGGAGCCTTATTTCTACCTCGGAGAATTTTTCTACAAGAGAAGACAGTTCAAAGACGCTCTTAATATGTACAAACGCGCTTACAAAAATGGGTATTCCGGAAACTATGAAACCTTGTATAAAATAGGCGCTATTTACGAAAAATTCGGCGACACAGAGGCTGCTTTAAGATATTTTAAAAAGGCTGCAGAAATAAGTCCGAACAGTGAACTTGATAATAAAATTATCCGCGTTGAAAATGCGGACAAAAGCAATCGGGAATATTATTCCGACACAAGAATAAGGCTGATTGAACGATAAAAATATTTTGTCAATACTGTTTTGGTTAAATTTTGTTGTTAACTTTTGTAAATTCAAATTTTCCATAATAATTATGGGGAGCATGGTCGATTGTAAAAATTTTTACAAAATTATTTACTTGATAAGAAGATTGGAAAATTATACTATATACACATACCTGAAAGGAGTGATGGCTACAAGGCTCGGGGGGAGTCAGAAATAGAAAAAAGATACAAAAGTTTTAAGAAAAAATCACAAATCAATTAACTTAAACACAAACAAATCAATAAAAAAATTTAAATCTTAGAGGAGAGATTTGAGGAAGAAAAAGTTTTTTTGGGGTAGGAGATTATTGGGTTAAGAAGGTTTCTTATTTTTAGGAACCTTTTTTTATTATGTTATAATCAAAATTATGGAAGAAAAGATGCCTAAAAAAATAATAGGTCTGATGTCCGGCACCTCCTGCGATTCAATTGATGCAGGTTTATGCGAAGTTTATCCTGATTTATCAGTCAAATTAGTTCAAGGGATTAATCATCCTTATCCTGAACATATTCGCGCAAAAGTCTTCTCGGCTTTTAGAGGAGAGATTTCGATAAGAGATTTATGTATGCTCAATTTTGCGGTAGGCGAGTGCTTCGCAGATGCGGCTAATATTCTTATAGGCGAGTTTGGCAAACCTGATTTGATATCAAGCCACGGACAAACCGTTTATCATTACCCATTTGACGAAAAGATTGACAATATAAGTTTGAAAAGCACTCTGCAAATCGGGGAGAGTTCTGTTATAGCTCGCAAAACCGGATGTTTAACAATCTCAAATTATAGAGAAAAAGATATTGCATACGGAGGTCAGGGAGCACCGCTTGTGTGTTTTGCAGATGAAAAATGGTTCAAAAATTCTCTTGTACAAAATATAGGCGGAATCTCTAACGTAACTGTTGTATCAGATTATTGCGACACTTTCGGTTTTGATACAGGGTGCGGGAACTTAATGATTGATTACTGCGCACAGAAATTTTTTGGTGAAAAATACGACAGAGACGGCGAAATTGCAGCCTCAGGAAATGTTTGCGAAAGCTGGCTGGATTGTCTTTTGCAAGATGAATATTATTACATCTCACCGCCTAAAACAACCGGCAGAGAATATTTTTCTAATAAATATATAGAAAATATTTTGAAAACAGCACCGTCAGAACCTCGCGATATTCTTGCAACACTTACAGCGCTGACAGCAAAAACTATTGCGCAGGCTTATGAAAGATTTGTTTATCCGACAGTAACTCCGGATACCGTAATTATCGGGGGCGGCGGAGCTTATAATAAAACTCTCATGAAAAATTTAAAAAGCTATCTTCCAAAACGCATAGAGCTAAAAACTCATGAAGATTACGGAATCTCAAATAATTTTAAAGAAGTAATGGCTTTTGCGCTTTTAGGTTATTGCAATTTTTATAATATACCCAACAACCTCCCCTCCTGCACAGGCGCAGAAAGAAGGGTTGTTTTAGGTAAAGTTACAATGCCATAGCTTAAGGTTTAATTTTCGTTTTCAATAATGAGATTCATAAATTCTATATCGTCATAATCAATGTATGCCGTCTGCATAAGGTTTCTGCCCGTCTTGATTGTAATTTCATTGACTTGATTTTTCTTTATGAGGCTTGGCGGCAGCTTAATCCTTTGCCCATCACCATTTAACTGCAGCTCGGAGATTTTATTTCCGTTAAAATACACTTCCGGTGGAGAAGCAAAAGCATTTGGGATTTTATTTTGCCCCATAGAACGCGCCATTGCCGTATCAATACCAATGATAGAGCCTATCACCAAATATATAGGTTTTGCAAGATTAAGACTTTTGAGAGTAAATTGCTTTGTATAAAAAGGCCCGATTGCCTGCATAGAAAACTCCCCGGCATTTGCAGACAATTCTGAAAAACTATCATCCCCAAGATGATACATATTAGTATCCAAAGCCATGCCGGAAGCATTAGACTTTTCAATCCCTACCACAATCGGCGCATTCAAGCTTTTTTCGTCAATCGTCATTGTGAAAGGTTTATAATTTGGTTTTTTGACCGACATTATGCTGGGCCCATTGATTGTTGTATCCAGCTCGAAATACCCTTCTCCATCGGTTTTTGTTGAATAGTTTTGTTTAGGCAGATTAATATCTGCTCCTCCAATTCCTTCTCCTGTCTGCTTGTCAATAATTCTGCTGGAATTACTCTGTCCACGCTCTGAGACACCGCCTTGAAAAGTCTCACCATAGGCGTGAGATGAGAGCAAAAATAATAAAAGTATTACACTCAAAACTTTTTTCATAAAACTATTATTCTTCCACAGGTTATTTATGAGAATTAGTCGTGTGTATATTATGAAAGGGTAATTTTGCGTAAACTTTGCATAAGAAGCTTGAAATTTATTTTTATTTTTGTTTTAATTGGGGTAGTTTGGTAAATTCAGTAATTTGAAAATTTAATAAGCCGATGTGATGGAATTGGTAGACGTGCCAGACTCAAAATCTGGTGTAGGCAACTACGTGCCGGTTCGACCCCGGCCATCGGCAATTAAAAATACCCGAGAAACTCGGGTATTTTTAATGAGGTTTTACACAAGAGATATAATTATGAATGTTCAGGGAATAAATTACATTACACCAAAAGTTTCTTATCGTGCGCAAAAAAGCAAAGGGGTTAAAACAAATGACCCGATGAAAAGCAGCCTCGGAACGGCCGGAGCCTGGTTCGGCTTCGGTGTCGGACTTGATTTTTTGTCACGAAAATGCCAGTTTTCCAAATCACCTTTAAAAAATTCACTTGCTCTTAATGGTATAATCGCCTCAGGTGCAGGAATTTATACAGGATATCAGGCCCTGAAAAAGAAACCTGTTAATCAGGAATAATATACCCCCACAGAGGTTTGTCGCAGCTTTCCATCAGGCAAAAATAAGAAACTCTCATTTTCCTCTGCTTCGGAATTTTTAATTCCGCTTTACCATACGTTATTGATGAAATAAAATTCCCGCCTAAATTTTGTTCTATTTTATCAATAAACTCGCTCTTACACTTTATTTTTACTGGCTTGTTGTATTCCTTGGAATAAATATCCTCAAGGTAATCCGTGCATAATGTTGCAAAAGCGCTGCTTGTATTTAATAACAAAATTACTGATAAAAAAACTCTCTTCATAATCTTTATATTAGCATGAAAAACAATTTTATGCTAAACTGTCCACGTGAATAGTTAGGGGGGTCCACCCCAGGGGGTGGGGTAAATATAAGGTATGAACGTTGTCATTGCAAATAATATTTCCCCAAATAACCCAAAAGGACAGAAAGAGAAAAAATGGAAAAGAACAACGAAACTTTGAGCGTGCTAAGGCACTCTTGCTCACACATCATGGCACAGGCTGTACAGAAGCTGTTTCCACAAGCAAAGTTGGCTATCGGGCCGGCTACTGATACAGGATTCTACTACGATTTTGATTTAACGGACGGACACGCTTTCACGCAAGAGGATCTGGTTAAAATCGAAGAAGAAATGAAAAATATCATCAAACAAAATTTAACGTTTGAAAGATATGAAGTAAAAGACGTAGATGCTAAGATTGCTGAATTCAAATCAGAAGGCGAAATTTACAAAGCAGAATTATTGGAAGAACACAGAAACGATAATCCTACTTTATATCTGACAAAAGACAAAGACGGAAATGTTCTGTTTAACGATTTGTGTGCAGGACCTCATATTCCTAACACATCATATATAAAAGGAAATGCAATTAAGCTTCTTAAAGTTGCAGGCGCATACTGGCGCGGTAATGAAAAAAACAAAATGCTTC
The DNA here is from genome assembly GCA_944323265.1 of Candidatus Gastranaerophilales bacterium. Classification (GTDB taxonomy): domain Bacteria; phylum Cyanobacteriota; class Vampirovibrionia; order Gastranaerophilales; family Gastranaerophilaceae; genus CAG-196. The sequence continues at coordinate 47,209 of CALURX010000007.1, read as the reverse complement.
AAAGAATTTACGCAACAGCATTCTGGAATAAAGAAGATTTGCAGGCGTACTTAACTTTTATTGAGGAAGCTGAAAAACGCGACCACAGAAAACTCGGCACCCAACTCGATTTGTTCTCCGTAAGAGAGGAAATCGGTTCAGGTTTTGTGCTGTGGCATCCAAACCTTGCGATTGTAAGAGAAGAAATTGAAAACTACTGGAGAAGCGAACACAGAAAAAGAGGTTATGTTATTGTAAACACCCCTCAGATTGCAAAATCGAAGCTCTGGGAAATTTCAGGCCACATGGATCACTACAAAGAAAACATGTTCTTTATCCAGAAAGATGAAGATTCTGACGAGCAGTACGTAGTTAAGCCTATGAACTGTCCGTTCCACATTTTGATTTATCAGGCAAACAGATATTCTTATCGTTCGCTTCCTTTGAGAATGGCAGAATTAGGAACTGTTTACAGAAAAGAAAAATCTGGCGCTCTATCAGGCTTAACCCGTGTTCAAGGGTTTACCCAAGACGATGCCCATATTTTCTGTACACCTGAACAATTGGTTGATGAGATTAACGAAATCATTGATTTTGTTGCAGATACAATGGCAATTTTCAATATGAGTTTTGAGGTTGAACTGTCAACCAGACCTGAAAGCTATGTCGGTGAGATTGAAAACTGGAATAGAGCAGAAGCAGGCTTAAAAGAAGCTATGGAAAGACGCGGAATGAAATACGAAATCAATGAAGGCGACGGCGCGTTCTACGGCCCGAAAATTGACTTCAAGGTTAAGGATGCTCTTGGAAGAACATGGCAATGCGCTACAATCCAGCTCGATTTCAACCTGCCTGCAAGATTCGATATCAAATATCAAGACAAAGACGGCAGCATGAAAACACCGGTTATGCTTCACCGCGTAATCTTCGGTTCTATGGAGAGATTCCACGGAATCCTGATTGAGCACTACGCAGGCGCATTCCCGACCTGGCTTGCACCTACACAGGTCGCAATTGTTCCTATCAGTAATGAAAAACACATTGATTTTGCAGAAGAAGTTTATAAAAAAATGCGCGCTGCAGGTATAAGAGTAAAACTCGATGACCGTTCGGAATCAATGAATTACAAGATAAGAGAAAGCCTTCAGGACAAAAAGATTCCGTATGTCTGCGTAATCGGAGATAAGGAAATCGAAGCTAACGCAGTAGCAGTAAGAAAACGCGGTGTTGGTCAGGTTGGAACGATTCCTGTTGACGAATTTATTTCTCAAATCGAAGAAGAAATTAAAACGCGCGGAGTAAAAGCTTAAGTTTAATTAGTGCTTTTTGTTATATAACCGGTTGAATAATATTATTCAACCGGTTATTATATTTCTATGTTAGAAAACAAAAATATATTAGTAGGAATAAGTGCAGGAATTTCAGCTTACAAGATATGCGAGCTTGTAAGAATGTACAGAAAAGCAGGCGCAAACGTTAGAGTAGTGCTTACGCCAAATGCGCTCAACCTTGTTACAAAACTTACGCTTGAAACTTTATCTAATAATGAGGTTTATGTTAACAACTTCGAAATAGATGAGTATAAGCCTGAACACATAGCGCTTACTGAATCCGACATTTTTGTAATAGCACCTGCAACCGCTAACACAATAGGAAAAATCGCAAACGGTATTTGCGATAACCTTCTTTTGTCAACAGCTTGCGCGTTTTCAAAACCTATTCTCATTGTTCCTGCAATGAATACAAATATGTGGAACAATCCGATTGTTCAGGAGAACTTAACGAAATTATCCAAACTCGGATACCACATCCTTGAACCGGCAAGCGGATACCTGGCCTGCGGAACATCAGGTATAGGCAGAATGAGAGAGGTAGAAGAAATTTTTGACAAAACTGTCGATATAATGACACCGAAGCTCAAAGGCAAAAAAATTCTCATTACTGCAGGCGGTACAAAAGAAAAAATCGACCCTGTAAGATACATCTCTAACTCATCATCAGGAAAAATGGGGCTTGCACTTGCAGACACTGCCTACTCTATGGGGGCGGAAGTTACGCTCATATCAACGTTCAAAACAGATAAGCCTTACTTGAATTACGTAACAGAAACCGCTCTGGAGATGGAAAAAATAGTTAAGGAGCAAACACCTTTTCAGGATTGTGTGATTATGGCTGCGGCGGTTTCTGATTACAGAGTAGAAAACTATGCTAAAGAAAAAATCAAAAGGGGGGGGAAATGTATAGGGCCGGATGGTGAAACTACAAGCCTGATAGCCTCCGGAGGGGGGAAATATATAATGTCGGCAGACAACAGTGAAGCTACCAGTTTGAATAAAAACGCCGAGTCTGCCTCAAATGCCGGGCTACAAGCAGAATGTCAACAGGGGGGTAAATGTATAAATCCGGAAGATAATAGTATCACCCTTAAGCTTGTTGAAAATCCTGATATTCTGAAAGAGATTTGTCTGTTACCCCCCACCCTAACCCTCCCCGATGGAGAGGGAACAAGAAAACCGATTATTGTCGGATTCTGCGCAGAGAGCGAAAACTTAATCGAAAATGCAAAAATAAAGATTCAACATAAAGGATGCGACCTTCTCGTTGCAAACGATATTTCAAGAAAAGACATCGGCTTTGACAGCGATTCAAATGAAGTTTATATTATAAATAGAGAGCTCAATATAAAACATATTGAAAAAGACACAAAACAAAATATCGCAAAACGTATTTTGGAGGAGATTTTTGAATAAGTATGAAATTGTTCAAAAGATAGAAGAGTTTGCACCGCTCGAAACTCAAGAGAGCTGGGATGCAAGCGGATGGATTGTTGACCTTGAAACAAGTGAGGTTAACAAAATCATGTACGCACTCACGATTACTGATAAGGTTTTTCATCAAGCGCTTGAAGAAGAATGTGATTTAATAATTTCACACCATCCGCTGTTTTATGTTCCTTTAGAATACCGAAGGATTAATATGTACTCGGCTCACACAAACCTTGACCGCGCAAAGGGCGGAACAACGGATGTAATTCTTCAGAAATTGGGATTCACAGGCGTTGGAGATGATTTTGTAAGAATCGTGACACTTGAAACCCCGATGAGCGTTGAAGATTTAAAGAAAAAACTTTTAACAATATCTCCCCATTTGAGGTATGTAAACAATTCCGGCGCAAAAACCGTCCGGACAATCGGTTTTTGCGCCGGCTCCGGTTCTGAATTCATTAACTCTGAGCCGGTCGATGCCTTTGTCACTGGAGATTTGAAATTCCATACGGCGCTCGAAGCAAAGCCTGTAGTATTCGATATAGGACATTTTGAGAGTGAAATCTTTGCGCCGAAGCTGCTTGAAAGTATTACCGGAGTTAGAGGAGTTATTGCAGATGAAAAAAGTCCTTTTATTAACGATTAGCCTCCTTTTTACAACGCTGTGCGTTTTTGCGTACCAGACCGTTATAATAAAATTTCCGGACAAGCAGCTCTGGGTAAAAGCTTATTACAAAAAAGTCGGTAATGAAGCAATTCTGCAATACGTTCCAAACGGACAGTCAAGCCAAAATTGGACAAGGACTGTTATTATCCACTCCTATAAGGATTCTGCGCTTCCAATGAATGTTTTTGTTGCAAACAACACCGCAAGAATGATTAGGATAAATCCGACTTCACCTTATAGAACCTTAAGATACCGCGCAAATGACGTTATCATAGGAAGATGCACGGACGCTTACGGCAAAGTTCCGGCTCAATGCGAATTTCTAAGAGCGGGACAGGCGCAGGAAGGAATTATATCTATTCATTACATAAACAAAAATAAAGATGATTTTATGGCAAATTACCAGCAGTGGTATGACATAATCCGCAAGGCCAGATTCTATTACAGCTATTATAGAGACGAGCGGATGATGGATAAAGCAGAATACTTTGAACTGTAAATTCTTCACAAAAAAAATAAAATATTGTATTATAAACATAAAGTTTAAATAAGAAAGGAATTTTAAATATGAATAAAAAAGGCTTTACCCTGATAGAGTTAATAATCACAATGGGAATTGTAGGAGTAGTAGCTGCACTTGTCGCTCCAGGCTTTATGATAAATAATCGTAACGCAGCCAACGCATCAAAGTTATCGGCAACGGTATCAGACTTAGAAAATGCGTTTTCTTCTATGACAGCAAAAGGACAGGCTTTGGATTTATATGAAACCGAGGCCTGGCAAGAAATGGGCGGAAGTTTTACCGGCACAACAAGCGATTCCTCTGTTGATAAAGTAATCACCAAACTTGCAGAATATATCAATATAATGCCGAATCAAGATTATAAAAATGCCGCTAATTTTTATTCCGGCATCAAAACATACGACATTGCAGCTGACGGCGGAAAGGGAAATACACACAGCTTTAGCAGCGGGAATGGCAGCCAAGGGCGCGCCCTCAGTTTGAAAAGCGGAGCTGTAGTTTTTGCATATCTGGTTGACAACAGCTATGATGATATAGATGATGAGCAAGAAGATGTAAAGAAAATAGTTGAAGCCGGGGGATCATTAAAATCTGTTGCAGGAGAATTGATGATAGATGTAAACGGTAAGGCAGCCCCAAATACCATCGGACGTGACATCTTCTATTTTTATCTTGGCTCTGACGGCATATTATACCCTGCCGGCGGACGCGACTTTGCTATATATCAAAAAGCAATAGCAAACTCCGGTTCTGAAAATGATATCTGGTCAGTTTCAAACAGCAGTACAGCATGTACAGATACGGTAAAAGCCAATGGCGGATGGGGATGTACTGCAAGACTTGCTGAAAACGGATTCAAAGTTAATTACTAATAAATCTTTGAAAAAGATAAAAAGAATTCGGAAATTACTTCCACAAGCATAGGCAGAATCCAAATCATAATAGCAGCACCCAAAACAGGTTTGAAAAGAAAGCTTAATTGGAAAACGTTAACCTGAGGTGCTGTTTTTGATATAACACCGAGGATAATATCCTGCCCCAATGTTGCAAGCAGAATCGGCGAGGCAATTTGCAGCCCCATATATAAAACATTCGATGTGGTTGTGACAAGATAATCAAGATTAATAATCTTCTCAAGCGGGATTGAAACAGCATACACCGGGAAGATTTCAAAACTCCTGATAAGCGCGTTGAGCAGCCAATAAAATCCGCCGATTTGTATAAATATACACAATCCCATTAAAGTAATAACACGGCTCAGAATAGAAGTCTGGCTGTTTGTAGTAGGGTCCATAACCATTGCGGAGGATAAACCCATCTGTGTATTAATCATATCTCCCCCGGCTTCAATTGCCTGAATAAGAAGCTGTGCTATATACCCGATTATTGCTCCGGCTGCAAAATTCAAAACCAGAAGAAGCAGCGGCGAAACATCACCCGGAGGCGGGCCCGGTTTTAATAATGGAGTTATAATAAGTGTCAAAAGAAACACAAGCGCAAGCTTTACAAGCCCCGCAATCTCCCTTCTGTTAAAAACCGGAGCAAACCTGATAAACCCGAGAAGTCTCGCAAACACAATAAAGCCCGCTGAGAACCAGCGCTCAAAATCAGGAAACAATATTGCGATTTGGGTTATTAATTGATCCATTATTCTTTTCCTATCGGAGGCATATCAAGGTCATATTCATATATATGCGGCGGCTCATCAATTTGAAGAACATCAAAGCCTTCAACGTCGCTTACGGAAGTTTTATCCTTCGTTGCTTCAACGTTAAAAGTAAAACGCTCTTTGCCGTTTTTCAGTACGCTGAAACTTGTCTTACCTTCCTTTAGAGGTCTTACAATCAGCGTATTTTTTTCGTTCATAACAGTGATAAGCGGATACACATCTATTATTTGATTATTCTCAATTTTTATATCCGTAAGTTTTCCGCTTGTCGTAATCACACAGTCCTCAAAGGCTTGAGCTGTATTCATCACAGTTAAACACATTAATACAAAAAATATTTTTCTCATCTATCTCCCCAGCATTTTATTAATTTCCACAAAGTTACCCTTTGGCATAGGAGCTTGCGGCGCAGCATCGTATTTAATCTTCTGCGACTTATCAATAAACGGAACCTTGCCCGGATTTTTCATAAGCTCATTAAAGTCAGACTGATTCTTAAACTTGTCCTTCATTTCGCCCTCAAAAGGAGTTGTATACTTGTAATAATCAGCAGGGAGAACATAACTGTCGTTCTTTGGGACAGTGTTGAACGCAAGCGCAGCGCCCTCCTGAAATAAATTTGTAAGTAATTTAATAAATCCCACGCCGCCGATTATAATAACTAAAAATACTGCAAAGATTTTCGGTGCAGCAGCAATTGTCTGCTCCTGAACCTGTGTTACAGCCTGAATAATACCAACTACAAGACCGATTGCCGCAGCTGTAAGCACGCAGGGCATGGAAATAGCAAGCATTACCATAAACCCTTTTGCTAAGTATTCAGTTAACATTTCCATATATTGGTCCTTTCTTTAGTGAAGAGTGAAGTGTGAGGCGTGAAGGGAGCATTTTAAGGATTAGATTTTAAATTTCTTCTAAACTGCTCAACTTATAAACTACTAAACCTCAATTGTCACCTCACCCTTGCCCTCTCCTGTTAGGAGAGGGAATAATTTCTATTCAACTTTTCAACCTTTCAACTTTATCAACCCTTATAACTTCTTCTAAACTACTCAACTTATAAACTACTAAACCTCAATTGTTACCTCACCCTTGCCCTCTCCTGTTAGGAGAGGGAATAATTTCTATTCAACTTTTCAACCTTTCAACTTTATCAACCCTTATAACTTCTTCTAAACTACTCAACTTATAAACTACTAAACCTCAATTGTTACCTCACCCTTGCCCTCTCCTGTTAGGAGAGGGAATAATTTCTATTCAACTTTTCAACCTTTCAACTCTTCAACTAATTATAACTTTGCACCAACCCCTGAACAATCAGTGCCCAGCCGTCTACAGCAATAAATATCAAAAGCTTGAACGGCAGCGAGATAATTGTCGGAGAGAGCATGAACATACCAAGTGCCAGCAAAATGTTTGCAACAACAAGGTCAAGCACGATGAACGGAACAAAAACAACAAACCCGATTTCAAATGCTGTTTTGAGTTCGCTCAATATAAACGCCGGCGCAACTTCCCAAATAGTAATGTCTTCAGGAGATTTAGGCGGTGTTTTGTGCTTAAGCTCGACAAAAAACGCCAAGTCGCTCTCTCTTGTCTGCTTCATCATAAATTCTTTCAAAGGTTTAGACCCCTCATCTATTGCCATAATCAAATTCTGATTCTTTTGATAAGGAATTGAACCCTTTTCATACATCTGCTGGAAAACTCCGCCCATTGTATAAAAAGTAAGAATCATACAAAGCCCGATTGTAACGATTGCAGGCGGAACTTGCACACCCATTGCGGTTTTAAGGAGTGAAAATACTATTGTGAATCTCAAAAAACAAGTCATACAACAGAAAACAAACGGTAAAAGCGAAAAAAGCGTCATTACCGTAAGCATTTGTAAGACAGGGTTCATATCTTGTAAAACAGAATCCATATTACTAATCCCCCCTCATTTTATTTGCAAGGCTTCTTATAACGGAAGTCCCATCGGATGTAAAGCCCTTCGTATTCAGCGCGCTTGAGCGTATGCCTACGTATGATTTATCCATATAACTTTTTGGTTTGGCAAGGTTCTCCATTGTCTCTTTAAACGTGCTCTTTTCTTCTGTTTTTAAAACAAGCGGAACCTCTTGAGAGGCAGATTCAAGCTTTGAAATTAAGCTTGTTTTATCAACATCACCTGCTATCAAAAACTTTTCATGCCCTGCTGATACAATATAAAGAGTTTTTCTCGGGCCGATTGACATTGTATCAATTATGCTCAAATATTTTGATTTTTTTATGGCACCTGAAGTTGTTGCATTTTTGAATATCAACAATGCTACTGCGATTACTCCCACCATCGCAAGCGTATATACCATAAAATTTGCTAAATATCCCATAATTACACCTTCTCTGTTTTGAATTTAATGAAATAGTTACAAAAATCAATTACTACTGATTCTCGACTTCAAAATCGCTGTAGTCAAAATCCTCTTGCGGGCCTTCAGCCTGTGGAGCTTCTTCCTGGTGCTGCGCCTGCGGAGTTTCCTGAGGCTGCTTAGAATCATTAACCTTCTCAATCCTAACTCCAAACCTGTCGTTTATGATTACAAGTTCTCCCGATGCGACAAGTTTTCCGCCCACTTTGAGGGAAACTTTGTTATCGTATACAGAACACAAATCAACAATCAGCCCTTCTTCAATGCTTTTCAACTCGCCCAGAGTAACTTTTACTTTGTCAAACTCGGCTGACATGTCGACTTGAATACTGTCCCACAAGTTAGTGTTTGTATTTTCATCCATATTATTTCCTCCGCCAATATCATAAGGTTCTATGATTTTAAGATTAGGTTTTACCTGAAACTTTTGTACAATGTTGTCGCAAACAAGCGTCATCTCAGAAGAGCTGCTGTTTTCAAATACAACAATATCACCCACGTCAAGCTTTTTAATATCCGCAACAGGGAAAACGGTTGTTCCGAGAAGCAGATTAACCTCAACAGGGCTGCTTGCAAAATCTTTATCTTCAAATCTCGCCTCCTTTGGATTAATATCCTTAGGGGATAAAATGTCTTTTGGAACAGAAATTATAAACTTGGCAGCAGAATCAGAGATTTCACTTTTTACAAAATAAGTCAAATGTAAAATCTCGTTATAGCGTCTATGCGGTTCTATAGTAAAATTCGGGGCAAGAGATTCGTATAAAAAATCATTAAACGCCGTAATAATTCTAGCTTCAAGTTCCGTAACTTCGGTTAATTCAAAACGCCTGTTATTTTTCCCCAAAACTTTATCCAAAATAACATTTATTGCATCCTGCGAGATTCTTATATAAACATCGTTTTTTGAATTAATTTTGACTTTAGTAACAAAAAAAGTATCATTCTGTGAAAGCACGTTCATATTGGTACTAATTGAGGCGAGTTTATATTCAAACCCATCGAAGAAAAATTCACTGCTGCAATTTTTCACAACAGGCGTAAATACTGAATCGTACCATGCGAACTGCTTATATAATTCGTCGAAAAATACAGAATTTATCATACCTAATCCCTACTATAGTCCATAAGTATCATATAGTATTTTTCTACTGAACACATCAACTGTTTAGATGAGAATTATATATTCTGTGCTGCTATTGCCTTATAAAAACTTATATAGTCAATCATGCAGTCAAATTCGCTTGAATAAACCATCTTATTAACGCTCAAAAGATTCTCTTCCATCTGGTTCAAATCAAGTTTTGCAATTACACCCTGATTGAATTTGTCCTGAGAAAGCTTAAAATCTTTCTGCTCAAGTTCCTGAATCTTTCTCTGTTTGCTCAACTTTTCCTTATCCATATTTACGGAAACCAGAGAATCATTAACCTCCTGCATTGAAGTCAGATTTGTTTTCTCATAATTTTTCAGGCTCTTTTCATACGCAATCTTTTTAGCCTTCAAATTAGCCTTAATTCTTCCGCCCATAAACAGAGGCTGCATAATTCCGCCGCCAAAGCCCCAGAGCATATTAGATGTCGTAAATAAACTCTCAAAATGCTTAGAGTTAAACAAAACACCGCCGCCCAGATTGAGTGTAGGAAGCATCTCTTTTCTGGCTACTTTTACGTCAATTCCGGCTTTCTCAAGCATTTTTTCTGCCTTCATAAAGTCAGGACGCTTCATTATAACATCAGAGCTTACATACTCAGGAATTGTTCCTGAAAACGCAAGTTTTTTGTAATCAATTCTTTTATATTCCTCAATATTGTTAGGGCTGTCGCCTATTAAAACAGCAAGCTGATGCAAAAGCTTTGTACGCTCTTTTTTGTAATCCGTAAGCTCAGTTACGCCTGTTATATAAGACTGGTTAGCCTTAACCAAATCTGAAGTTGATACAATACCTTCTGCATTGCTTACAAGCATCATATCAAAAATTTCTTTTCTTAGATTTACAATATCTTCCTGCAAATCTATCATTGCATCAAGCTTAACAATATTTATATATACACTCCCGACAGATGAAGCTATAGATATATAAGCTGACTGCTCATCGAGAATGGACGCTTCATATAACTTTCTGACTGCAGTTGTTTTGTTATGATTCTTACCAAACAAATCAAGCTCATAATTCGCTATTATAGGAAGCATAAATCCGCCGGCTGATGAACCCAAAAATTTACCATACCCCGGCATAAATCCCGCCTGAATAGTAGGAAGCTCGTTCGCACGCTGCGCTACTACATTCTGATAATACTCGTCTATCGTTAATGTCGCCATCTTCAAATCTTTGTTATTTTCAACAGCTCTTATAATATAATCATTCAAATACTCATCATTGAACTGCTGCCACCACGCAAGATTAATATATTCATATTTGTTCTTAACAGGTTTAACTTTATCTGATTTTTTCTTTTCTTTTTTCTTCTTATTTGTATCAACAGTCTGCTCAGCACCTGCACTCAAAACTGTCTTTTCTGCCGCTATAACAGGAACTATATTTCCTGCTGTCATTGATATTAATATAGCCAGTGTTAAAAACTTCCTCATAATTCTTTTCTCCAAGTACTTGATTTTTTCTAATGGTAATGATAACATAAGTATGTTGCAAAAGCAACATGTTGTAAAAAAAACATACTGCAAACAGAGGATTTACAAAATTGAAGAATCATTTTACTAATACTATATTCTACCAAATAGAATTAACAGCAAAGTATTGCAAGCTCCTCGGGCAGCAGGTGTTTGAAAAATACGATGCAGGGATTACTGTGGAGGAATTCTCTGTTCTGGATACACTTTCCTGTAATCCGCAATTGTGCCAGAGAGACTTGGCTAAGCTTATTCTTAAAGATAGAGCAAATACAGGAAAACTGCTTGACGGATTAGAAAAGAAAGGATACATTGCAAGAAAACTTTCGATAAAAAATAACAGACCCGTTAAAATAGTAGAAATTACAGAAAAAGGACTCGATAAAACAGAAGAAGTTACAAGCAAAATTAAACCGCATATGAATGCCGTAAAAGAAAAAATCGATAACAGCGACCTTGCAAAAATAAGCGGACTGTTAGAAGAATTAAGAAATGTATTAAATGAGACTTTGGAGATAAGGATATGAGTGAAGAAAATAAAATTGAAGAAGAAAATACAAGAAAGCTTCCGGTTAAGAAGCGGTATATATTTGCTTTCCTGGGCTTAATAGGTGTTTTGGTTGCAGGGTACTTTATTTATGATTATCTCGGCTACCAATCAACAGATGATGCTTATGTAGAAACAACTACCGTTTCTGTTTCTCCTAAAGTATCAGGACAGATTGTAAAAGTTCTTGTGGAAGATAACCAGCCGGTTAAAGCTGGGCAAGTCGTTGCAGTAATCGACAAAATTGATTACCAGGTTAAGCTTGACCAGGCAACAGCAGCTTACGAAAGAGCTCTTTTAGACCAAGAAAATGCGCACGCTGAACTTAATGCAGCAAATGCGTCCATTGAACTTGCGAAAAAAGATGTTGAAAGATATGAAAACCTTTATGCTGCAGGTGCTGTTTCAAAGCAGACACTCGACAGAGCAAGAACAAATCTTGAATCTATGCAGGCAAAACAAACGTCAGCTGAACAGTCTATTTTTTCAAAAGACCCTTCTCAGAACGCAAAAGTTGCCGATGCTGATTTGAATGTATTAAAAGCACAAAAAAGAGCGGCAGAACTTGCGCTTGAATATACGGATATTAAAGCTCCTATTGACGGAACTGTTTCCAACAAAAAAGTTGAAGTCGGTATGATGGTTCAACCGGGCTCACCGCTGTTTGTTATTGTTCCGCACGATGTTTGGGTGGTTGCTAACTACAAAGAAACTCAGCTTACTCACATGAAAGAAGGTATGGATGTTGATATCAAGATTGATACTTATCCGGACAAGGTTTTCAAAGGGAAAGTTGACAGTATTCAAAGAAGCTCCGGTGCTAAGGCCAGTTTGTTCCCGCCTGAAAACGCAGTAGGTTCGTTCGTTAAAATTGTTCAAAGAATTCCGGTAAAGATTGTTTTCACTGAAAAAGTTGATCCGAGTGAATATTCAATAATTCCGGGTATGTCAGTCGTGCCAAAGGTTAAAATTAGAGATTACTACAAAAATCATAAAAACTAATATTTTTCAGTATTACGACTCTGAGGTGTCAAGGTTTCTTCATACTTGCCACCTTTTTTTTGTGCTACGCACGTAGGGGTAAATGTATTTGGTCGGCAGGTATTGATAAAACATTCAACGTTTGTAATACTCCTACTTACCTGCCTCTAATTAACCCTACCAGCCGGGGTAAATATATATCGTCGGGAGGCAATGACAGATTCCAATATACATTATCTTCCTCAAAGCCTCCCTCGTGTGATATACCAATGCTCAAACATCCGTATAGATAAAAATAACTGTTATTTTTATGCTGATTTGTGGTAAAATTAGGTGTGAGGTTTTTTAAATAGGGGTTTATTATGAAAAATTTCTTAAAAATATTCGGATTTGTTATCTTAGGATTTATAGTTTTATTATATCTGGCATTTTTATTTGTATTGCCTAATGTTGTTGATTTAAATCAATACAAACCTCTGGCCCAAAAACTTGCCAAGGAACAAACCGGATTGAGTATTGATTTTGAAAACCCTAAAATCATTACAACGCCCCTTCTGGGAGCTGGAATTAAGACTGACAAAATAAGCGTTAAAATGCCGGATGAATCAATATTATTCTCGGCAGACAGCTTAAAAACCAGAATTTCTATTCCGAGCTTGCTTCTTCTGACGGTTAAGGTTTCCTGTCTGGAAATCGAAAAACCGTTTGTTAACCTCGAAATTGTTAATGATGAAAACTTTAAAATCTCAAAACTTATTGAACATATACTTAATGCAGGAAAAGAGCAGAAACTTGTTGCTAAAAAGCAGACTGCAGAAGCAGAAGCAAGAAGATTTACCTTTGACCCTGCCTGGATAAGGATCAAGGTTCCGAATGCAAAACTTTACAATTACAGAATTTTAGTCAATGATTTGAAATCAGACCACTATTTGGATTTGCATGGTGAAGAATTATCTGCAGGATATTTTAACGGAAAAACCGCCAAACTTAAAACTTATGCGGAATTATTCAGCGACAAAAACAGAAATATAACTGCTGATATAGATATTAATACATTCCTTCCGAAACCAAAACCGAAGTTGGATGAAGAAGATGATCCGGCAGAGAGAATTGACCTTCCGTTCGTTAACCCTGTTACTATGTACAGGAATTATGATTTAAAAGCTAATCTTGATACAAAACTTCGTGTAAGAAACCATAACGGTGATTTAACTTCATACGGTCATTTCTATATTGACGGTGTTACCCTGAAAGTATCTCAACTGCAGCTTCCTGTAAGTTACATTAAAGCAGATACTTTCGGCTCCAGTGTAACTTTGGATACAAATATTTATGCTGCAAAAGACCAGAATATTCAGCTTTTGGGCAAATTAAATTACGGCCGTCATCCTAAAATGGATATGGATATTAAAAGCGGAAAAATCCAATTTAATGATTTAGTAATCCTTGCCAAAGCTTTTATGGATTCTTTGCATATAAAAAATGAACTTTCCGCAATCAATGCTGAAGGGTATATTCAGGCTGACAGTTATATAAAAACAAACTTTAAAAAACTGACTTCCACAGGCTCGATTATCGTAAAAGACGGCGGTGTGAGCGTTAGAAACCTCGGTAAAGTTCTATCGGACGCTAATATAAATATTCTTTTAGATAACAATGTTTTACAAATCAAAGATTCCAGCCTGCTGATAAGTAATTCAAAAGTTAATTTTGACGGAAAAATTGATGAAAAATCAATTGCGGATATTACAATGAAGGCGGAAAAGCTTCCGCTTCCGGTATTATTTAATGCGTTTGCACCCGGGAAAATCAGAGAAGCGTATAACTTCCAATCCGGCGACGCAGCAATTGATATGGCATTAAAAGGAAAGCTCAAAGAAGCTGTAGCAGCTATGCAATTCGGGCTTTATAACTTTAATCTTTCGGATAGAAAAAATAACTTTGTTTTAACAAATAACAAATTGAGCGGAGAATTTTTCTGCGATGCAAAAAATCTGACCGGCAAAATTAATAATGAAGAATTTGCAATAAGACTTCCTAAAACAGGTTCAAAAATATCTGTTCCGAAGGTTGATGTAGAAATTGCGGATAATAATATAAATATTAAGGAAAATACTCTGCTATTGAACGACAAATCCTCAATAAAATATTCAGGTTCTGTTGTTGATTATAATAAGTTAGAACAGATTAATTTTATTGCTCAGGGAAATGTCAGTACGGACGATTTAATTAAGCTTATAGGAGCAGAATTAAAACCGTTTATTCACTCCAAAGGGACAATCCCTGTTAAACTGACAGTGGAAGGAGATGGGAAAAAGCAAACACTTTTTGTTCAGGCGCTTTCTAATAAAGAAAACTTTATTACTCCCATTGATTTTACAATGCTGAACGGCCAAAACACTTCTTTGCAGTCTGTAATTGATTTCAAGCCTAACAGAATCAAGATAAAGAAAACAGGATTATTTACCCGCAGTGTAAGTGTTGACGAGGACGGAAACGAAGTCGTTAATCTTAACGAAATATTAGGAATAGACGGTACAATCGAGGGTAACAGAATTAACCTTATCAAAATCACAATGCCTCAGGATTTGAGGGGTAAAATTTATGTATTCCCCAAATCTGAATTCACTTTGAGGGGAAGAGCATTTGTTTTCGGCGAATCTTTTGCTCCGAGAATGAGAGGCGGATTCAACCTGAGCGGAGTTTCAATTCCGGAGCTTCTTCTTACACTCAGAGAAGCTAACCTACAGTTCAGAAGCCATGCTGCGGATTTAGAGGTAAAAGATTTGATTTTGAATGAATCAGATATTCAATCAAAAATAAACTTAAGCCTGATTCCGTCAGAGATTATGAATATAAAAAATGTAGATGTAACATCAAGATACTTAAATGTTGATAAATTAATGCAGGTTGTTGAACGCGCAATGAGATATGTTCCGAAAAGCTCAAACGCTGCTGCCCCAGCATCTTCAGCAGCTCCGGCAGATATTCCTGTATCAGTTCAGGACGGTTCTATTGATTTTGCAAGAATTATATCCGGGAAAATTGATATAAGAAATACAACCGGAAAGATTTCTCTAGCTAAGAATGTTTTCTATCTGAGAAACCTTAGAACAAATATATTCAAAGGGCAGGTCAACGGCAATATCTCTATGAATCTTATCTCAAGCCTTCTTGATATTCATGTTCGCGGACAGAATGTGGATGTTAATAAAGCCCTTATTGACGCTGCCGGCATGAAAGATACTTTGAGCGGAACAGCAAAATTCAACGCGGATATTTCGCTTAAGGGTACAACTTATGAAGAGCAGATGAGAAGCCTCAAGGGAGATGTTGATTTCGATATCAAAAATGGTCAGTTTGGACCTTTTGGTAAGCTGGAAAATTTAATTATTGCAGAAAATATAAGAGAGTCACAATTCTTCCAGACAGCCTTAGGCGGAATCATAAGCGGACTTACCACAATTGATACAACACACTTTGCGGAGCTCAAAGGTACAATAAGCTTTGAAGACGGCATTTGCCATATAGACCCGATAACATCACTTGGAGATATTTTGAGCCTGCACATCTTCGGCGATTTCGACCTTTTAAGAAACTATGCTGATATGAAGGTAAGAGCAAGAATGGCATCTTTGATATCAAACCTTTTAGGGCCGATAGGTGCAATTAACCCTGCGAACCTTATAAACAGTGCTGCAAGCCTGAATATAGTAACAGCAAAAGCCTTCTCTATATTCTGCGAAATGATTCCGGAAGATGAGATGGGTACAATTCCAAGCTTTGCAAACAGTTATGTTGATAATGCTGCAACCAAATTCCAGCTTGTTGTAAGAGGCGATGCGGCCAAACCGCTTTCACTCATCAAATCTTTCAAGTGGCTTGCAACAGCAACCGAATACCAAAATGCGGTAGATTATGTTAACTCAATCCCTGAGCCGGTTGAAGGAAGCGAAGCAACCACTATAGAAGAAGTTGTTCAGGAAGTTGAAGCTGAAAAGAAAACTGTTAAATATAAGCTGAAACACCTGTTCGACAAAGAGGAAACAGAGGCAGAACAAGCCCCTGCTTCTACACTACAAGAAGTAAAGGAATAAAACCTGTCATGCTGAACTTGTTTCAGCATCTTACCGGCAGACGTAAGTTGGGCATATTTGCCCAACTAAAAAATGAAAACTGAATAAAAGGAGGTCTAACCCCCTCCCTAGCCCTCCCCGCAGGAGAGGGAAAATTGAATAGTAGTGGATTCTTGTTGGGCAGGTATGCCCAAGTGACAAACCCACCACAAGGAACGGATAAAATATAGATACTGATTGGGGCTTCTACCCCAAGAAATAGAAGAACAATGCTAAAAAAACTTACAGAAAAAACTTTAATACACACAATATTGATAATAACATCCCTATTATCAATATTTCCTTTTATCTGGCTGACGTCAACTTCTTTGAAGGGATTAAACGAGGATATTTTTGCTTATCCTCCCAAACTTATTCCTTCTGACTTTACCTGGACAAATTATGTTAATGTCTGGGGCAGAGTTGATTTTATGGCGTACTTCTGGAACAGTGTAATAGTTGCAGCTTTAACAGTTCTTCTTAATCTGGTTTTATCTTCTCTGGCAGCTTATCCGCTTGCAAGAATGAATTTTAAGGGCAAAAAATTTGTGTTCTTTTCTATACTCGCAACGATTATGATACCTTTTCAAGCAATAATGCTTCCTGTATATATAATTACGCTAAAACTCCACCTGACAGACAGTGTTAATAATGTCATGGGCTACATCGGGCTTGTAATGCCATTTGCAGTGAGCGCATTCGGGATATTTCTTATGAGACAGGCTTTTATGAAAGTCCCCAAAGAAGTGGAAGAGGCCGCTATTGTTGACGGATGCAACGTATTTCAGATGTTTATGAGAGTTGTTATCCCTATGGTTAAGCCTACTCTTGCCGTACTTGCGGTTTTTACGTTTATCGGCTCCTGGGGAGAATTCTTATGGCCGAGTATTATGCTGACAAAAGATGCTATGTATACCCTGCCTGTCGGAATAAATAACCTGCAAGGGATGTTCTCTTCAAACTGGAGATATATTGCAGCGGGTTCTATTCTTTCAACGATTCCGATAATAATATTCTTTCTTATGATGCAGAGATACTTTATCTCCGGAGAAAACGACGGAGCCGTAAAGGGCTAGGGGTAGGGGTAAATGAGATTAAAGATGAGAAACATATCAGTAAAATGTCCTGCGAAAATTAATCTTACTTTAGAAATTGTAAACAAAAGAGAAGACGGATATCATAATATAAAGAGTATTATGCAGCTTATAAGCCTGTATGATTATATTGACATTACAGCTGAAAACTCTTATGAAAAAGAAATAATACTAAGCGGCAACAACCCTGAAATCCCTTATGATAATCGTAACCTTGTTTACAAAGCCGCAGAGCTTTTTATGGAAACAACCGGTTTATCATTGTCGCTTAGAATCCACATAACCAAAAATATTCCGATAGCAGCCGGTCTTGCCGGCGGAAGTACAGATGCTGCAGGAACCTTATATGGGCTCAACAAACTTTTTGGAGAACCGTTAAACCAGGATAGACTTCACCAAATCTGCGCACAGCTAGGTTCTGACCTTAACGTATGCCTTGAAGGCGGATGTCTCCTTGCACAGGGAAGAGGCGAAAAAATTGAAAAATTGCCGAATATTTCCATGCCGGTTACTCTAATCAAACCGAAAACACTTGGAATCTCCGCAAGAGAAGCTTATACAAAATATTCTTTGCTACAAGACAAACCGCATTTTAATAATACGGAAAAAATGATAACGGCTCTTGGAGATGGAAAAAATATTCAAAATTACTTATACAATGATTTGGAACGTGCAGTATTTTTTGATTATCCTGAGCTTCGAAAGATAAAAGAAGAATTCCCAAAATCAATCATGTCCGGCTCCGGCTCAACTTATTTTGTCCTTGAAAACCTGAACAACACAGAGCTTGAAGGATATGATGTAATAAGCGGATTAGAATTTATCCCCTGCGGGATTACGGAAGAAAAATTACCGCAGCTCAACAACTAACTCTCACTCTCGGCAGGAAGAGCATTTTTCGGAATATATTCTTCGACCTCTTCTTCCACAGGTTTTATCGGAAGACGGAATCCGAATGTAGAGCCTTCTCCTTCTTTGGAATTAACAAAAACCTGTCCGTGATGGTGTTTTTCAATAGTAACTTTTACAAGATGCAGCCCAAGTCCTGTGCCTTTAACCGTATGGGTAGCATTTTCTACCCTATAGAAGCGGTCAAACACTTTTTTCTGGTCTTTTTCTGAAAGTCCCGGCCCTTGGTCTTCAACGCTCACTTCTACATACTCTCCGTCGCGAGAACGCTCTACCCTTATTTTTATGCGTTTTCCGTCCGGAGAATACTTAATTGCGTTTGATAAAATGTTCATAAATGCGCGAGAGATGCTTTCAACATTCAAATAGATTTCCGGCAAATCAGGCTCTTTCATAATAGATATCGTTAAGTCATGTTCCTTTGCAAGCACCTGAACCTGATTAACAGCATCCTCAATGATTTCCATAATATCCTGTTTTGTTTTTTCAAGATGAACATTTTGAGCTTCATACCTTGAAAAATCAAGAATATCATTAACCATGCGATTAAGTCTGATAATCTCCTGATTCATAACACCGATAAATTCACGCTGAGTATTGAAATCAAAATCGTTTCCGAAGTTATACAACGTATCAATGTAGCTTCTTAGAACCGTAACCGGTGTTCTGAGTTCGTGCGAAACATTAGAGATGAAGTTTGACCTTAGCTGGTCCATTTCAACGTCTTTTGTAACATCAATCAGGACGATAATATATCCGACATAAGAATTTGAGCGCGTAAACATCGGAGAAATCAAGCATTTGAGAATTCTCTGGTCAATTTCTATATTGAAAGGAACCGGAGTTCCCTCTTCATCCAGCGGAGTGTCTTTAAAGTTCGCAATCTTGTCTGCAAAACAAAATTCTCCGCTTGAATCGCAGAATTGCTGGATTTGCGTGTTGAGAATATCTTCTTCTTCAACTTCCAGAAGCCTCTTTGCGTAATTGTTAACCATAATAACTTTATCGTGGTTATCACAAACCACAACGCCGTTAACAATACTCATTAAGACTGATTCCAGTTTATTTCTCTCAAATGTTAAACTTTCAATAGTCTGTTCATTATATCTGCTCAAGCGTTCGGACATATCATTGAAGGCGTCGTACAGCTCTTTTACCTCGCTGTCAACATCTTTGTCATCAATCATATATCCGAATTCGCCTGATGAAATTTTCTTAACACCTTGATGCAGTTTTCGGAGTTCTCTTGTAATTATGGAAGAATTCATATAGATAATTCCAGCAATAACAAGCCATGCCAGTATAAACACTATCGCAATCGACAGGTTTGATGTTGCTGAAACTCTATCCATAATATTACCGGACAATCCGACTGTAACCGAGCCTACGTTAACGGAATCGCTGAGATTTTTAATAATCATGGGAGAGCTTACAGTAATTCTGGCTCTATCAGCCTGTTCAGGGTAATCATCTTTGCTGGAGTAAATAATTTTTGATTTATTATCTTTAAAAATAATAAAAGCAATATCGTCATTGCTTTTAAGCACTGAAACACAGTTGGCGCGCAAAGCGTCATACTTTGCAAGCTCCGGCAATTCTTTTGTAACTTCAACGCCTTCGATTGCAAGAGTTTTGGATAAAACTTGCGCAAAGTTTTTATAAGCGCTGTTCATATTCTTTGAGATGCTGTAGCCGGCAAAACCTGCAGCTAAGAGAATGAATGCAGTGCTAACACCAAGCCCGGCAAGTATAAGCCGTGTTTGTGCAGTCATGCCCTTCTTCCCCTTATGTTTTAACTCAGCGCTCGTTTCCATACCGAAATTATATCATGTAAACTTTTTTTAAGCAACGAGCCCTCGCAGATTTTTAACGTCTAGTTTTCCTATGACAACAGAGCATTTAGCAAACATTTTCTTTTTTTTCGAGCCATAACGTAATGAGCCAATAATATTTGCGAGAGAATGACAAGGGCAAGCACTGTTTGAGCGTAAGCGAGTTTGCTTGCCTTAACTCGAGCAACAATATTATTGAGCGAATGAAGTTCCGGCTCGAGAGTTTCTTTGCGCCGCGTTTCTTTGCGGTCAAAGAAATGCGGCTATAAGCATTACAATCCTTGTAGGATGTTATGACGGAAGAAGACTTGCCGGATTCTCAAGCTCGCGTTTTATGTCCTCGACCGATACATGAAGAATCGGAGAGTTATCATCTTTTTTGAGGTAAACGTCAATAATTCCCGACTGAACAATAAATCTCTTGCAGAGAATACAAATAAAGTTATGGCCGTATATGTACATAGATGCACCCATACATCTGTCCTGTCCGGCCTGAATTATGGCGTTTTGCTCCGCATGAATCGAACGGCAAGTTTCGTAGCACGTACCTGATGGGATTTTGTTTTTAATCCTGTAGCATTCGCCCCTTTCATAGCAGGATTCTACGCCTGAAGGGGTGCCGTTATACCCTGTTGCCTTAATCTTCTTATCCTGTCCTACAATTACCGCACCAACCTGCGCACGAAGACAGTTTGAACGAGAAGAACAAGTCTTTGCCATATCCAAAAAATAATCTGTCCAAGATTTTATTGCCATACCATTATCATATAACAAAAAGTTACAAGTACAAACTTGTAACTTAGGAATAAATGTATATTTTCGAGTGTGGAGGAAAAGTTATTTTACAGTGACTTCTTCTTTGAAATAGTCGACTACTGTATCCATCACATTATCAAAGAAGAAGTCCAATTCTTGTGACAATGTCATTTCAGTTTTTGTTAAGTCCAGCTCTTCTGTTTTGTTGAATCTTGATAACATTTCGTTTTCGATACGCATATTCTTTTAATCCTTTCCTAAATTCTCGGGGTTATGTATTTGGCTTACAATTTTTATATCGGCAATTTTTTGAAAAACTTTAGGATTTTGAAATAAATATTTACAATTATTTACATTATCGATTTAATAATTTCCCCTTAAAAGTCAAGACTGCTTGTAAAATTATCAAATTTGTATTAAAATTACCGTGTAAAATAATATTTTTAAGGGGTTAAAGAGATGAAATTTGTTGCAAATAAAGAAGATTTACTAAATGGGATAAGAATTGTAGAACGCGCAACCGTAGTAAAAGGTTTACAGCCGGTGCTTGCAAACGTGCTTATTGAAACTGCAGGCGAGAGCCAAATCAAGTTAACGGCAACAGATTTTGATTTATCAATAATTACTCTAATCAGTGCAAACGTTGAAGAGGAAGGCAAAATCACGCTTCCTGCCAAAAAGCTCGGCGAAATTATTTCAAGGCTTAATGATGATTTGATTAAGCTTGAAGCAACAGATTTTACTGCAACAATCACCTGCAAAAACTCAAAATTCGATATTATAGGTATTTCCGCAAATGAATTCCCTCAAGTTGAAGAAGACATCCAGGAAATCGACTGCATGGAAATTGAGACAAAACCTTTCACAAAAGCAATCAGACAGGTTGTCTCAGCAGCTGCAGGTTATGAAACAAACAATCTTCTCTCAGGCGTTGTGTGCCAAGTAGAAAAAAATGTTTTAGAAATGGCCGCTACAGACGGAAACAGACTTGCAAGAGTGCGTGAAGTCGTCAAAAACCACTCTTCTGACGAAGAAAAACCGTTTGAAATGTTAATTTCCTCAAGGGTTCTTGCAGAACTCTCAAAAATTTCACTTCTTGCAGAAGCCGAGATTATCAGAATCTGCAAAGAAATGAAAAAGATTGTTATCACAATAGACAAAACAAAAATCGTAACACGACTTATGGTAGGGCAATTCCCTAAATATAACCAGCTCATCCCGCAGACATTCCCGAAAGAAGCTTCTGTTAACAAAGGCGACTTAATCTCTGCGCTTGAAAGAGTTGCGGTTATGGTTAACGAAAAAAACAGTATTGTAAAATTCGAGTTTGCGGATAATGTACTTAAGTTATCCGGAGATTCGCCTGAAGCCGGTAATTCGCAGGACGAAATTGATATCAAATACACAGGCGAACCGCTTGCGATTGCATTTAACTACAAATTTATTCTTGAATTCTTGAAGATTGCAGAATCTGAAGAGATTAAGATTCAATTAAATACACCTCTTTCCGCTACCGTATTTGTTCCGGTATCAGATGAAGATTACATCTATCTGGTAATGCCTGTTCAATTAAGGGGGTAGGGGTAAACAGATTTTTAAGTTTAGAGGTTTAGGAGTTTAGTAGAAGTTATAAAGGAGTAGTTGGGCTTTCAGCCCAACAGAAAAAAGCCCAACAGTAAAAAGAAAGGTAAAAATGAGAGGCAAAGCGTTTAAATTCGGAGATAATATTTCAACAGACCACATCGCACCGGGAAGATTATTCCACCTGCGCTCTGATTTACAGGAGTTTTCCAAACATGTGCTCGAAGATGCTGACGAAAACTTTGCAAAAAACATGTCAAAAGGCGACTTTGTCGTTGCAGGACACAATTTCGGGCTCGGCTCTTCAAGAGAACACGCACCGCAGATTATTAAAATCGCAGGCGTAGGCGCAGTAATTGCCAAGTCTTTTGCACGAATTTTTTACCGAAATGCCATTAACATAGGACTTCTGGCAATCGAATGTGACACAGACGGTATTGATGCAGGGGATGAATTGGATTTGGATATAAAAGCCGGAACAATTACAAACCTTACAAAGGGCACAATTATTACAATCGAACCGCTGCCGGACGTTATGATAAAACTGCTTGAAGACGGCGGATTGATTGAACATATAAAAAAACATGGCGATTTAGTTTTAGGATGAAAAGGAGATATATATGAGCGATAACAAAGAAGTGATTACCTGCCCTGCCTGCGGAAATTATATGCAAAAAATTTTTATGCCGGAAGCCGGTGTTAATATTGACATCTGCCTGGAAGGCTGCGGCGGAATCCTTTTTGACAACAGAGAGTTTCAGAAATTCGATGAACCGCACGAAAAAATTGATGAAATTCTGGAAGCTATAAAAGACAAAACCTTTATTAAGGTAGACGAAAGCGAAACCAGAACCTGCCCTTTATGTAATGTTCCAATGGTTAAAATGGGCGCAGGAAGTGCAGGGGTTCAAATTGATGTATGCAATGTTTGCGGTGCAAAGTTCCTTGATAACGGCGAACTTCAAAAAATAAGAACCGCAGGAGAAGCCGGCGAAGAGACCGACAGACTGGATTCTTTGATGAATTCTTTGTATGCAGATAACTTGAAAGATGTTATAGGGAACAGGCAAGTGCCTTCAAAGACATCTTCAAGACGCAAATTCTTTGAAGATTTGGTTTACAAACTAATAACCAAATAGTTTAATTTTTAGGTCTTAAAACCGATATAACAGCATGATTCAGGTCGAGATATGTTTTTGCAGTCTCGGCCAAATCTTTTGCGGTGATTGATTCACAAATCGGAAGATAATCCTCTGCAAGCGCCAAATCATCGCACACTGTCATATAGTATCCGATTGTTTCTCCTATATCGGAAACTGTTTCAACCTCACAGGCAAATCGTGATTTAAGCTTTTTCTTGGCTTTATTCAATTCCCTTTCGGTAATTCCTTCTTTCAATTTTTCGATTTCGGATTTTACAAGAGATACGGCCTTATCTTTGTATTGCGGATTGAAATTTGCCTGTACAAAGAAGTTGCATCCGTCACGGAAGGTGTAATTTTCAGCATCAATCATGTTAAAAATATGCTCTTCCTGTTTCTCGACAAGGTTTGTATAAAGTCTTGAACTCGTTCCTTCGCCCAAGATTATCGCAAGCATCTCTAAAGCAATCGAGTTTCTCAAATCCTTGGCAAGCGAGCCTAAGAATCCGAACATCATAAATGAAGAATTTATATTGGCTTCATTTTCGATATAAACAGTTTCAGAAACAGGTTTGTCAGGAAGTATATTCCGCTCAGGCGGTGTCGGTCTTTCGCCCCACTTGAAAGCTTCAACAACGCGCTTCAAAACATCTTCGGAATCAAAATCTCCGACAATAATTGTCGTAACATTTTGAGGTGAATAGAATGTTCTATAGTAATTCATAACCTCTTCTTGCGAAACCTGAGAAATAATTTGAGGTGTACCGATTACATCTCTTTTATACGGATGAGAGGTGTACATTGCATTGTTCGTTGCATTATATACCTTTGTCCAGGGCTGATCCTTTCTCATTCTTATCTCTTCGATTACAACATGGCGCTCGCGTTTGTCGGTTACTGTTTTATCGTTTATATCAAACGGTGCACCCATTTCGTAATCAGGAATAACAGGGTCAGTCATCATATCAGCGTGAAGTTCGATAGCAGTGTAAAAGTTCTCATTATTCTCGCCTTTGGGGAGAGTTACATAATAGAAAGTATAATCCTTCCATGTTGCAGCGTTTACTATAGCCCCTTTGGATTCAAGTATATGATCAAACTCTCCTGCTTTGTGTTTATGAGTACCTTTAAACATTAAGTGTTCTAAAAAGTGTGATATACCGTTATTCTTATCGTTTTCGTTAATTGAGCCTGTTTTAACCCACGAAGACACACTTACCATCCCGCCTTCTTTGTGTGCAAGAACGATTTTATGTCCGTTATCCTGCTCATATATCTCAACTTCTTGTGTCAAAAACGGATACTTTACTAATGACTTTTTCATAAACACCTCTTTTTTTATATTATAAACCAAACAAATATTCCCCGACAGAATAATTGATTTGGTGATTAAAATAAGGTAAATAAATTGAAGAGAGAAAGGAGTTTTTTAATATGTTAGAAGAAGAAAGACACAGCCATCACTGGCTTAAGGTAATCGGTGTAATACTTGCAACATTTTTAGGAGCTTTTCTGGCATTCTATTTTGCGGTAGATATGACATTCAACAAAATGATGAATCCTGATTATCAGATTAGAAAAATGGAAAAAATGATGCAACATCAGGAAAAGAAATTTCACAAGTTTGAAGACAGGGTAATGCAGGATAACCCATTTGAGCCGAGAATGGCGCCAATGCTCGTTAATCTTGCTAAGGAAGCGAATGAATACAAAGTTATAGTTAACCTAAAACCACTGGGCGGAGACGAAAAGAATGTTAATGTTAAACTCGATGAAAACATAGTTACCATCTCGGGAGAAGTTGAAAAAAACAGCCGCCACGGAGAAAAAATTATGAATTTCTCACAATCCTTTTATCTTGATGAAAACCTGAATCCGGATAAGATTACAAAGGTTCGCAAGGGCGACAAATACATTATTACAATTCCATTTGAAGAATAAAACAATAAAAGCCGGATTTTAAAAAATCCGGCTTTTTAGTATAATTTTATATATGGAGAATCTGGAGCAAATCAAAAAAGCCATAGAAATTGAAGTTAAGTACAAATACATTAACATCAACGGCAAAACCGGAAGCTTTTCGTCATTCATCTGCCGTGAGTTGCGAAAAAAAATAAAAAATTCTCCAAACCCAAAATGGAAGGTTCTTTTAGAGCATTTTGAGCGGTATCAAATGGATACTTTACCTCAGCGCAAAAAATCACTCGAGAGACTTGTGAGTGTAATCCGCGCAGAACAAAATCCGGAGCCGGAGCAAAAGGAACATAAGACAACACTTAAGTCGGATGTTATGTACCTAAAAGGTGTCGGGCCCAAGATTGCGTATATTTTGAACAAACTCGGAATCTATACGGTATCGGATTTGCTCTACTATTTTCCAAGAAAGCACGTTGATTATTCGACCAGAACACGTATTCGCGACTTAACCCCGGGTGAGACAACGACAATATTCGGAACAATACGCTCTGTGG
The DNA here is from genome assembly GCA_944323265.1 of Candidatus Gastranaerophilales bacterium. GTDB lineage: Bacteria > Cyanobacteriota > Vampirovibrionia > Gastranaerophilales > Gastranaerophilaceae > CAG-196. The sequence continues at coordinate 21,136 of CALURX010000007.1, read as the reverse complement.
AAGCTTTTACAACAAAGAACAATCTTGGGGTTGTGAAAGTCAAGATTAATGATGGTTCCGGAAGTATCAGCCTTAATTTCTTTTCATCAAAAACAAACAAATTCACCCTTGAGCGTATGAAGTCGCAATTTCCAAAAGGCGCGGGAATAATGGTTTCAGGGCTTGTAAAAATAAACTCGTATGATGGGATGCCGACATTGGATAAGCCGACTTATTCAATAATGGATGACGACATTCTTAATACTTCTAATATTAACCTTGCAAGGATTGTTCCGATTTATCCGCTCAGTGAAAATCTGAATATAAAGACCTTAAGAAGGGCTATATTTAATACAATCCAGCTATTCAAAAATGAGATTAAGACTGTTCTGCCGCAGGATATAATAACAAGATACAACTTGCTTGAAAAAGCGGAAGCAGTTGAGAATATCCACTTTCCAAAAGATAATGAAACGCTGGAGCGCGCGCGGTACACTCTTGTGTTTGAAGAATTGTTCCTAATCCAGCTCAGACTTGCACTCTTAAGAGAAGAAAATAACAAAAACTTAGCCTCAATTCCGCTGGAAGTTAAGCGTGATGGGCTTGTTATGAAATTTATTGAAGGACTTCCGTTTAAACTCACCGGTGCACAGCAAAAAGCCATCAATGAGATTTTGAATGATTTAAATTCAACAAAACCGATGCAGCGGCTGCTTCAGGGTGATGTCGGGAGCGGAAAAACAGTAGTTGCAACAACAATGCTTCTTGCGGCAATAGAGAACGGTTATCAGGCAGCGATGATGGCACCTACGGAAATCCTTGCCCAGCAGCATTACAACAACCTCGTAAACTGGCTCACCCCATTGGGACTGAGAGTTGAGCTTTTCTTAGGGAGCCTCGGCAAAAAACAGCGCAGAGAATCCGAGACAAATCTAAGAAACGGACAGGCAAATATTGCAGTAGGAACACACGCGCTTATACAGGACAACATTGAATTTGCAAACCTTGGTGCTGTTGTAATCGATGAGCAGCACAGGTTTGGTGTTAAGCAGCGACTTGCATTAAGAAAAAAATCAAATAATCCGCAAGTTCTTACAATGACTGCCACTCCGATTCCGAGAACACTTGCGATTACCCTTAACGGAGACCTTGATTTAACCATACTGGATGAACTTCCAAAGGGCAGAAAACCGATTATTACAACTCTTACAAACTCCAGAAAGCAAATCTCCGACCTTATAAGGCGGGAAGTTGAATCAGGCAGGCAGGCATATATTGTTTATCCGCTGATAGAAGAGAGCGAAACCCTTTCTGCCAAAGCCGCGACCATTGAAAAAGAACGGTGGCAGAATGAGGTATTCCCTCAATTTAAAATAGGACTTTTACACGGCAAGTTGAAAAACGATGAAAAAGATGAAGTCATGAACAAATTCAAAAACAGGGAATACGATATCCTAGTCTCGACAACAGTTGTAGAAGTCGGGGTTGATGTTCCTAATGCCACTGTAATCGTTATAGAAAACGCCGAACGCTTTGGGCTTTCCCAACTCCACCAGCTAAGAGGACGTGTCGGAAGAAGTGATTTGCAGTCTTATTGTATTTTATCCTCCTCTGCAAAATCGCAGGAAACAAGGGCAAGGCTTAATATAATGACACAAACAAACGACGGCTTTGTAATTGCAGAGCAGGATTTGCAGATAAGAGGGCCGGGAGAATTTTTAGGAACACGCCAAAGCGGACTTCCGGATATGATTATTGCTGACATTGTTAATGATGCTAAAATCCTTGAGCAGGCAAGAGGAGAAGCGATTAATTTTGTTAAACACAACAACATTGACGATTTTCCGCTCCTTAAGGAGGCAAAAAGCCTTAACTTCGAAGGAGATATTTTTGCCGCAGGCTAGGTATAATCTCCTGAAATGATGGTTGTATTTATCGGGTTCCACTACTACTTGAGTGGTTTAGAAGAAGTTATAAATTCTTAGTCACCTAATCACTTCAAAAACGCACCCTTCACCGCTCACGCTTCACTTATCACCTGGTCACTCCATTAATGCACTCTTCAGCCGCTCACTTCAAAATAAAAAATTTTCTCTTGTCGGTTTATCTTTTAGTTGTATAATTACTGTATGATAGCAGGGAGAATATGATGCAGGAAGTTTTAGAGAAGAAACCAATAAAGAATATTGATTTTAATTGTGATTTAGCGCAGGCTTACGGGATTTATAAAAATAATGTTGAATACGAGCTTTTGGATTATGTAAGCTCTGTTAATATCTCTTGCGGGTTCCACGCCGGAGACCCTATGACTATTAAAGAAGCTATGCTTAAGGCAAAAGAAAAAAACGTTGCAATAGGTGCGCATATAGGATTCAATGATATTCAGGGTTTTGGCTACAGGCCGGTTGAACTCAAAGAAGACGAGCTTGAAGCTCTGGTAATTTATCAGGTCGGCGCGATTATGTCCTTTGCAAAAGCGTACGGATTGGGCATTGAACACGTAAGACCTCACGGTGCTATGTATAAAATGGCAGGAGAGGATTTTATTTTCTCTTCAACAATTGCAAAAGCCGTAAAAAAATGCTCAGACTGGCTTGTTTATTACGCTCCTGCGGGAGAGGTTACGCAAAAAGTTGGAGATTACGTAAATATTCAGACTGCTCAGGAAATAAGCTTAGAAAAGACTTATAATCCTGACTTAACCATTGATTACGCCATTCCGGATAATACAAACAATTTTGAGATGATAAAAAGATTACAGCATTTGCTTCACACATCTCAAATCCGAAATAATGCAGGCGGAATGAGCTTTGTTGAAGTGAATACAATTCATTTCTCCAACAAGTACAAAAATTCTTTGGAGCTGGTTCAGCAGGCAAGAAACCTGATTACTCCGGCTCCGGTTAATTATATTAATGCAAAAACTTCCGGATGGGTGGACTAGGATATGGCTTTTAATTTAAAAGATAATGTTAAGGTTACAAAGGATGTAGGCTGGCTTATACCGGGGCTTGAAGTCAAAAGATGGTTCTTTTTAATCTTCCTCGGGTCAATAATGATAGTTCTCGGTTTTATGGTGCTTGCAAATGTAAGACCTATATATATTATGCTTGAACTAATAAGAAAAGCCGCGCTTGTGCTGCCTTCAAATCTTCTGGCAGCCATATTTATTCTTATAGGTTCTGTAATATTTTTCAAAGGCTGGCAGAAAACAACGCTTTCTATTATGGATATGGATTCTAAAAAAGGGAATAATTCCATATTAGAGAAATTATACAGAAGAAGAAAACTCAACAAGGGAGCCAAAATCGTTGCAATCGGCGGCGGAACAGGGCTTTCAATGCTTCTTCGCGGGATAAAAAAATACACAAATAATATCACTGCGGTTGTAACCGTAGGCGATGACGGCGGAAGCTCCGGAAGATTGAGAGAAGAAATGGGCGTCCTTCCGCCTGGCGATATAAGAAACTGTATTGCAGCACTTGCTGATGATGAGGATTTGATTACGGAACTGTTTCAATATCGTTTCAGAAACGGCGAAGGTCTTGAAGGGCACAGTTTTGGGAACCTCTTTTTAACAGCACTTTGTTCAATTACAGGCGATATGGTAAGAGCGGTTAAGGAATCCTCTAATGTTTTGAATATCAGAGGGGTTGTACTCCCTGCAACATTAGATGATATGAAGCTTGCAGCTGTTTTTGAAGACGGAAGAGTTGTGAAAGGCGAATCTAATATTCCTGAAGTTCACGGAAAAATTAAGCGTCTGTTCACAGAGCCTTCGGTATGCCATGCGCTTCCTGAGGTAATTGCGGCAATCAAGGATGCAGATTTGATAATCTTAGGGCCGGGAAGTTTGTACACAAGTGTAATACCAAATCTTCTGGTTAATGGTATTGTAGAAGCTATAGAGAAGTCTCACGCTAAGAAGATTTATGTGTGCAACATAATGACTCAGCCTGGCGAAACTGATAACTATTCGGTTGCAAGCCACGTTAATGCTCTGATTACTCACGCAAAAGGCAAGAAAATTATAGATGCTGTTCTGGTTAATGACAGTCTGCCAGAAAATATTTCAGAAGGCTATGCAAAGAGCGGTTCAATACCTGTCAGATTAGATATGGAAAATATTGCGCCAATTGGAATAGAAGTTGTTTCTCAAAAACTTATTCAGGAAAATAAAGAAGGCCTTGTAAGACACAGCTCTCACAGAGTTGCAAGGGCAGTATATTACTGGTATAGAAGGAAATCAAAAAGATGAAAACAGTGCATTCTTTTCAGAAACTAAAAGACAACAACGAAAAAATAGTTATGCTCACGGCGTATGACTACTCTACGGCTCAGGTATTGGAAGAGGCCGGAATTGACGGAATCCTTGTAGGGGATTCTCTTGCTATGGTGGCCCTGGGATATAGAGATACTTATATTATTACGCCTGACGAGATGCAGGTTTTTGTCAAAGCAGTTTCAAAGGGTGCAAAAAATTCATTTATTATAGCTGATATGCCGTTTATGAGCTATAACATAAACGTTGAGCAGGGTTTAGAGAATGCTTCAAAGATGATTAAAGCAGGTGCTGCGGCAATTAAGCTTGAAGGATGCAACAAGTACATCTTAACCCTTATTCAAAGATGTATTGAATCAGGGATTCCTGTTCTCGGGCATCTTGGCTTTACGCCGCAGCTTATGAATACAATCGGCGGTCATAAAATTCAAGGTAAGACTGCTGAGATGACGGAAGAAATTCTTTCAAGCGCGCAAAAGCTTGAAGCAGCAGGGTGTTTTGCAATTGTGCTTGAGCTTATGCCCAAAGAAAGCGCCGAGTACATAACCCAAAACCTTAATATTCCGACAATCGGAATCGGTGCAGGTGCAGGATGCTCGGGACAAATTGTCGTATCCGATGATATTTTAGGCAAGTATACTGATTTTACGCCAAAGTTTGTGAAAAAATATGCAAACCTGCATGATATTGTTCTTAAAGGTGTAAGTGAATATAAAAACGATGTAAAACAGGGTTTATTCCCTTCGGATAATGAATCGTTTGAATTGGAGACAGAGGAAAAAGAAAAATTATGCTAGCACATACAATAGAAGAAGTGAGAGAAAAAAGACAAGAGTGGAAAGGGCTTAAGGTTGGGCTTGTACCAACAATGGGAGCTTTGCATGAAGGACACTTAAGCTTGATAAAAAAAGCAAAAGAGGTTTGCGATAAAGTAGTGGTTTCGGTATTTGTAAACCCTATTCAATTCGGGCCTGCTGAAGATTATGACAAATACCCGAGGACACTTGATAAGGATTATGAATTATGCACAAAAGAGGGCGTTGACTTGGTTTTTGCACCTTCACCAAGCTGTATGTATCCTGAGGGGAACGGTAAATTATCAAATGATACGCTGACTTATGTTTGCCCTCCGTTTTTCTACGTCAACAAGCTTTGCGGAAAGACAAGGGTCGGACATTTCGACGGAGTTTGTACGGTTGTTCTGAAATTGTTCAATATTGTTCAGCCGGATTTGGGCTTTTTCGGTCAGAAAGATGCGCAGCAGGTGATTATTATAAAGAAAATGGTTAGAGACTTGAATGTTCCGGTTAAGATTGTTCAATGTCCTATTGTGAGAGAAGAATCAGGACTTGCGTTGAGTTCAAGAAACAAGTATCTGTCAGAAGAAGGTAAAAAAGAAGCGCTTGTGTTAAGCAGGATTCTTAATAATATTAAAGCTTGCTATAACAAAGGAATTACCGATGTCGCGGCGCTTAAAGAAACTGCTTACGGCTTTTTGACAGATAAACATGATATGGAATATTTAGAGATTCTTGACAGAAACACTCTTGAAGAAAAAAGCAAAGCCGATAAGGATTCTATTGTCCTTATCGCTTGCAGAGTAGAAGGGGTTAGACTTATCGATAATATATATTTAGGGGAGGGATCATAGATGAATGAATTTATTTTGGGCTTTTTTAAATTCGTAAGAAATGTATTCTATTTTCTCAAAATAGTTGCAGTGTTCTGTATTTTAATGCTCCTTTTTTACTGGGTGCAAAACCTTACAGGAGGAGATTGGGCCTGGTTAAATTTTATTAAACCGTTCCTAAAAGAACTCTTGAAAGTTGCAAATTCGATTTACTCTGTTTCATTTGATATATTCGGAGTAAAATTTGAGTTTAAATATATAAGCGCCATTGTTTTATTACTTCTATTTGGAATCTTGATGGAACTTTTGACAGTAGGCACGAATGTTGTTGAAGGGCTCTATAGAAGCGGACGGTTTTTATGTAAAAAGGCCGAAGAAGCCGTTTTTAACAAAAATCTTGAAAATGAAATGAAACGCTCGCAAAAAAGTCTCACCAAATATCTTGTTGCCGTTAATACATATGAAAAACCTAAAAATCCATATAACCAGACAAAAGTAAATCTTGAAGAACAAAATGTTATTATGAATAAATTTATAATGGAGAAAACGAACACTACTCCATCAAAATTTCAAGATGGATTTTTATACAGTTTTAATGATTTTGAAAAAGTTGACAAAGTTTTGGATGTTATGTTTAGAGTAATACATTCCAAAGCTCCGATTGATTATGCAATCTGCGTTCAAATATCAACAGGAAACCCGATAAAAGACAAAGAGCTTCTGGAAAGATTGGTCAAGTTAAAATACACAGGGAAAATATATATGGGCTCGGATACCGCTTACAGGTATGGATACAACGATTTTAAGACTTACAATACTGTACAAATAGGTCTTTTCCAGAGCGGTGACGGCGGAACAATGGAAGTACATGAGTTTAAAGAAAATCTGTAGTATAATAAAGAAGTTAAAATAGAGAAGGAGTGAATAGTATATGAGATATGATGCCGGTGAAGTAATAACAGCAATGGTTACACCAATGAACGAAAAACGTGAAGTTGATTATGAAAAGGTCGAGATGCTGGCATATCAGCTTGTAAACACCGGTTCTGATGCCGTTTTGGTTACCGGAACAACCGGCGAATCTCCGACATTAACTCATGAAGAAGAAATCGAGATTTTATGCAGTGCAAGACGCGCTATTGCGAATAAAGGTAAACTTATAATGGGAACCGGCTCAAATTCAACCGAAACAGCAGTTATGATGGCTAAAAAGGCTGAAAAAGAAGGAGCTGATGCAATATTAACCGTAGTTCCTTATTACAATAAACCTTCTCAAAGCGGTCTTATAGAACACTTTTCAGCAGTAGCAGAGGCCGTTGAACTTCCGATAATCTTGTATAACATTCCTTCAAGAACAGGCGTTAATATGTCTGTTGAAACAGTTAAAACACTTGCAAGAAAATATCAAAACATTGTTGCCGTAAAACAAAGTTTTGGCGATATGGATATGATAACAGACTTGAAAATGAGCTGCCCTCAAGATTTTGCAGTATATTCAGGTGATGACAGCCTTACGCTTCCAATGCTTTCTTTGGGCGCACATGGCGTAATCTCTGTTGCATCTCATCTTTTTGGAAAAGAAATCAAGTCTATGATTAGAAACTTCAAGACAGGCGATGTTATGACAGCCAAGAATATGCACCAAAAGCTTTATCCGATATTTAAGAAATTATTTATGGCACCGAACCCTGTGCCGGTAAAAGCAGCTCTTGCATACAAAGGTTTGATAGAGGACTATGTAAGACGTCCGCTCGTTGAACTTACAAAAACGGAAAAGACTGAATTGATTTTCACTCTTGATTCAATTTAGCCCGATGAGGTAAGATTTATTTTCATATTTGGGATATTATTATAAAAAAGGGTATAAGGAGTACATATAAATGAAAAACAAGTTAATACTGTTTTGGGTGATAATTACACTTGTTATCACCGCAACAGTGGTAATTTTTACCAAGCCGACAAAGCTCGGTTTGGATTTGGTAGGCGGCTCGCGTCTCGTACTGGAAGCTAATCCTACTAACGCTCAGGTAACACCTGATATGATGTCAAGCCTGCAGTTTGCAATAGAAAACAGGGTTAATAAACTCGGTGTTGCAGAAACTGTAGTTCAAAGATCCGGAGACAAGAGACTTATTGTTGAAATCCCGGACGTTTCAGATTTAGAGCAAGCAAAGGCTTATCTTGGTGAAACAGCCGAGCTTGATTTCAGAAAGCCTGTAATGAAAGACGGAATGCCTGAATGGGAAGCAACAGACTTGACAGGTAAAGATTTGACCAGAGCCAATTTGAGTACAAATTCACAAAACGGCCAATGGGTTGTAGATTTGGAATTCAACGGTGCAGGTACAAAGAAATTTGCTGATTTAACAAAACAGCTTGTAGGCCAGCCAATGGCAATCTTCTTTAACGGCGAACTTCAGTCAGCTCCTGTTATCAGAGAAGCAATCACCGGCGGAAGAGCCCAAATTTCTGGCGGAGACAGCGGTTTTGCTTATGAAGAAGCAAAGAAAATGGTTGACCTTCTAAACGCCGGCGCACTTCCGGTTCCTGCAAAAATCGTTGAAGAAAACACTGTAGGCCCGACTTTAGGTGCTGACAGTATTGCAAAATCAAAAGTTGCAGGTGCTGTAGGTTTAGGTTTTGTTATGCTGTTTATGGCTTTATACTACAGGGCTCCGGGTTTAATCGCAGACGTTGCGTTGATTATATACGGTATTTTCTTGTTCGCACTGTTTAAAGCAATTCCGATTACATTAACACTTGCGGGTATTGCAGGTTTTATCCTGAGTATCGGTATGGCGGTTGATGCGAATATCTTGATTTTTGAAAGAACAAAAGAAGAATTGAAAGCAGGACGTACATTGTTTACGGCGATTAATTCAGGTTTTGACAGAGCCTTTACAAGTATTTTCGATTCAAACATGACAACAATTATTACCTGTGCAATCTTATACTGCTGCGGAACAAGCGTCGTTAAAGGTTTTGCTCTGACGCTTGCAGTCGGTGTAATCGTTTCTATGTTTAGTGCAATTACTATTACAAGAAACTTTATGCACTTAATCTTTGGTACAGGTAAACTTGTTCATCCGGAATGGTTCGGTTTGAAGAAAAGTGAAATCAATGAAGGATTCCAATCTGTTGAAACTTCTCGAGAGAAGGCCAAATTCGGAATACTGGATTAAAATTTTCTATTCACTATTCACCAGTCACTAAAATTAAAAAGGGAAACGATAATGAAATTTAAATTAGACATAGTAAAATACAGATTTTTATTTCTCTTACTTTCGGCAATTCTGCTTTTGCCGGGTATAGTTGCAATGATTTATTCAACAGTAACTTATCCTACGCATACTCCGCTGAAAGTCGGCATTGACTATACAGGCGGAACGACTTTGCAATATGGTTTGAAAGAATCTATCACTAACGATAAACTTGCGGATGTAAGAGCAAAACTTGAGCAGGGCGGAATAGAAAATCCTTACCTGCAGATTATCAATGTTAATTCACAGGAAAGCACTGATTTGAAAGCAATCCTTTCTATCAGAACAAAGTTTATTGACGAAGGTTCTGCAGACCAGAATAATATTACAAACATTGTAGGTCAGGAATTCCAATCACCGGAGCTTGTTCAGGTATCATCCGTAGGGCCGACAATGGGGTCAGAGTTATTTAAAAACTCTTTAATTGCTTTGTCTCTGGCACTTCTGGGAATTATTGCTTATCTGACGTTCAGATTCCAGTTTGATTATGCGCTTGCTGCGATACTCGGGCTTCTGCATGACGCGCTTTTTGTAATCGGTATGTTTTCAATATTCGGACTTCTGTATGACGTACAAATTGACGGTTTATTCGTAACGGCACTTCTGACCGTAATAGGCTTCTCTGTACATGATACTATCGTTGTATTTGACAGGGTGCGTGAAAACTTGAAGTATTATTCAAAGAAAATGACTTTCAGCGAAATAATGAATTCAAGTATCCAGCAGACACTTGCAAGAAGTATCAACACGTCTTTGACAACATTGATTACATTAACAGCATTATACTTCTTTGGCGGTGTAACGACAAAGGACTTTGTACTTGCAATGATTTTGGGTATCGCAATCGGTACTTATTCAAGTATATTCTTCTGTTCAGTGCTAGTTGATATATGGGAAGACAAGAAAAAATCGACAAAAACTGCGGCAGCAGCTTAAAGATATTAAAAAGAGCGGAAAATTTTTCCGCTCTTTTTGTAACACTTTAGTTACAATTAGGCAAAAAATTTTTTATTAGCGTTATTGTATTATTGTGAGAATAACACCAATTAGTTTGAATAATTTTTACCGCCCTGTATCAGCGGTCAATAATCATAATGATTATTCTCAAGGCATAGTCTTGAGACCGGCTTTAAAGTGCGATACAGTTTCATTCACCGGCGGAGTGCCAAACGGTGAGCTGCTAAAAAGGCTGCTCCCATACAGAATTCCGGATATGTATACAGGGCGTATAATGATTGCTCCAGAAGATATTCAATATTTTTTAAAACGTAAAGTATTTTCCAGTTCTCTGAGAAACATCGTCAAAACACTTATGCCGTTTGAAGAATGCCTCAATCCTGTCAATAGATCTATCCTCAACATTCTGCAAACAGCTGCAAAAACAAGCCCTAAAAAAAACTTGGAAGAAGTTTTACATGAGCTGGCAGCAGAACACCAGCTTAAACTACGTACAGCTCAACAGCCCATTTTTGATAAACTTACAGAACAATCCAAAGAAATGCCGGAAGATTTACGTCAAGAATTTGACGCATTTATGGAATATACCCAGAAAAAATTAAGCAACATGCCTGTTGTTGTAGATTTCAGCGCAAAAGAATTTCAATACAAACTTCACCGCGCAGCAGAGGGTATAAACCGCCGCGGAATATTTGCAGAACAGTCTACAATCCGGAAACTTATTCAACTGTCCGGGAATTTTTCTGTTTTATCAGAAGAAGAAACGTATGAGAAAGCTGTAGCAAAAAATAAAATAAAATCAAAAAATAAATCACGTTTCATCCAAAAATACCGCCAAAAACAAGCAGAAGTCCTAAGGCAAATGGATAGAGTTTTGATGACATCTCCTCTATGTGATGACAAAGAATTAAATGATTTGTTTGTTCAAACTCGTTTCAGAATATACAAAATTCCGCAGATTTACACTTTTAACCGTAAATCTTTCATCCATGATTTAAAAAAGATTCTAAATAAGCTGGATGATACCAAGCTCCAGCACAGAATGATACAGACGGCCCTAAAACTGCCGACATCAAAAGAAAACTTATCAGCATTCATAGTAAAAGCCGCAGGTTATTCTTCTGAAAAAATCGGGTTTGAATTAATATACGGCTCTATGGGCAGTATCGAGCATCTCACTCCAGCCAAAAGAGGCGGAGAAGATGTTCTTGCCAACTATGCCCTGGCATCTGTAGACAGCAACGGAGAAAGAGGACATAGAAGTTTTGAAGAACAATTAAAAAAACACCCTGAAACTTATGAAAACTCTCAAAAATATGTTGACAGAATGATAGAACTTTATAACGACGGAACTTTCAGTAAGATAGGACTTCATAGAGGGTATATCCAAAGTTTTGCGTCAAAATTATATAAAATGTCTCCTGAAGAAAAACCGTTGGTTCTTGATCTAAGTAAACTCAAACCATAAAACCTGAAAACCAAATAATTAATTTTTTGTTTATTTTTTAAGGTTTTATTGAAAAAAGTGATTTAATGATATTAGTGAATAGTGACTAGTGATTAGTGAACAAAGAAAAATTATTCTATTCACTGCTCACCATTCACTACTCACTCAACAAATAAATTAAAAGGAGACATAAATTATGGCAAAGACAATAGGTATTGACTTAGGAACAACAAACTCTGTTGTAGCAGTTATGGAAGGCGGTAAACCAACCGTTATTGCTAACGCAGAAGGTATGAGAACAACTCCGTCAATCGTAGGTTTTACAAAAACCGGCGAAAGATTGGTAGGTCAGCTTGCAAAAAGACAAGCTATCTTGAACCCAGATAGAACAATCGCTTCTATCAAAAGACACATGGGGGAAGATTACAAAAAGAATATTGACGGAAAAGATTACACTCCGCAAGAAATTTCATCAATGATTTTGAGAAAATTGGCTGATGATGCAAGCAAATATTTGGGTGAAAAGGTTACATCAGCAGTTATCACTGTTCCTGCTTACTTTAACGATGCTCAAAGACAGGCAACAAAAGATGCAGGTAAGATTGCAGGCTTAGACGTTCTTCGTATCGTAAACGAACCGACTGCAGCTGCTCTTGCTTACGGCTTGGAAAAAGATAAACCGGAAAAAGTTCTTGTATTCGACTTAGGCGGTGGTACATTCGATGTATCTATCCTTGAAATCGGTGACGGTGTTCACGAAGTTCTTTCTACATCAGGTGATACACACTTAGGTGGTGATGATTTTGATAAAAAGATTATCGATTGGATTTGTGAAGAGTTCAAAAAACAAGAAGGTATTGACTTAACAGGTGATAAACAAGCTATGCAGCGTATTAAAGAAGCTGCTGAAAAAGCTAAATGCGAATTGTCATCAGTAATTGAGACAACAATCAACCTTCCTTATATCACTGCTGATGCTAACGGACCAAAACACTTAGAATTATCTTTAACAAGAGCAAAATTCGAAGAACTTTCTCATGATTTGCTCGAAAGATGTAAAAAACCTGTTGAACAGGCTCTTTCTGATGCAGGTTTAAGCAAGAATGACATCAATGAAGTAGTTCTGGTAGGCGGTTCAACTCGTATCCCTGCTGTACAACAGCTGGTAAAGGCTTACACAGGCAAGGATCCTAACCAGTCAGTTAACCCTGATGAAGTTGTTGCAGTTGGTGCAGCTATTCAGGCCGGTGTATTGGCAGGTGAAGTTAAAGACATCGTTCTTCTTGATGTAACACCTTTAACACTTGGTATCGAAACTTTAGGCGGAGTCATGACCCCTCTTGTTCCTCGCAACACTACAATCCCTGTAAGCAAATCTCAGGTATTCTCTACTGCAGAAAATAACCAGACAGCCGTTGATATCAACGTACTTCAAGGTGAAAGACCAATGGCTTCAGATAACAAATCGTTGGGTATGTTCAGACTTGAAGGTATCGCACCTGCTATGAGAGGCGTTCCGCAAATCGAAGTTACATTCGATATCGATGCTAACGGTATAGTTAACGTTTCTGCTAAAGATAAAGCTACTAATAAGGAACAAAAGATTACAATTACAAACTCTTCTAACCTTTCAGAAGCTGATATCGACAAGATGGTAAAAGAAGCAGAAGCAAATGCTGCAGAAGATAAGAGAAAGAAAGAAGAAGCTGAAATCAAAAATAATGCTAATTCATTAATCTCATCTTCAGAAAGAATTGTAAAAGACTTCGATGGTAAAATATCTGATGAAGATGTTAAGAAATTAACAGAACACAGAGAAGCTTTACAAAAGGCTTTAGATGAAAATAAACCTGTTGATGAACTTAAGAAACTTTCAGAAGAGTTGCAGCAAACAATGTTTGCAATCTCACAAAAAGCTTACGAAGCCGTTCAAAAAGAAGGCGGAGAGGCACAGAGTGATGCAAACTCTGCAGGAAGTGAATCATCTTCCGATAAAAAAGACGATGATGTAATCGATGCAGAATTTACTAAAGAATAATAAGCGTTTCTTCATAATATTCGCAAAATCCGGCTATAGTTTCTAGCCGGATTTTTTTATGTTATAATATATTTGCTATGAACTTAAAAGAAGAGTTAAAACAATTAATTATAGAAACTTTGGAGCTTGAAGACATTGCCGCAAGCGACATTTCAGATTCCGAACCATTGTTTGGCGAGGGGTTAGGGCTTGATTCCATTGACGCTCTGGAACTTGGAATGGCGATAAAAAGGAAGTATAATATTACTCTAAGCAATAATAAAGAAGAAAATAAAAAATTCTTCTATTCAATAGATACACTCAGCGAATTTGTGGAGTCTAAAATTAATGAGTAAGTGTTCAAAGAAAGAAATTTTTGAAGAAGTAAAAAAAATTCTCGTTGAAGAAATGGAAATCGGCGAGGAGGCTGTTACTTTGGATGCAAATCTTTTTGAGGATTTGGATCTTGACAGCATTGACGCTGTAGATATAGCTGTTAGAATGCAAAAATTTACGGACAAAAAGCTTCCGCCCGAGGAGTTCAAAAAAATAAGAACAATTAATGATGTTGTGGAAGCCGTATATGGGCTTATTGAATAAATTTCTAAAACTTCTTAAAGCTGGGATGCCGATTATCACAATGCTTTGTGTAATCGTATTATTTCGTTTTACAGATTTTTTCCTGCTAAAGTTTTATCCGGCAGTTGTTAATTTCGGTTTTTTTGTTGTATTTTTTTCATCAATTTTTCGCGAGCATACAATTATACAAAAATTTGCTATGGCATCTGAAGGTAATCATCTTAAGCCCTGGGTTATGGATTATACAAGAAAACTCACATACATCTGGTCTGGGTTTATGTTTTTGAATTTTATTGCGGCATCTGTGACGATATTTTTGCCTTATGAAATTTGGGCTGTTTATAACGGATTCATATCTTATTTACTGGTTGGCAGCTTTTTTGTTATAGAATATATTATAAGGCTTATTTTTAAGAGGAAGTATGACTGCTGATTTTTTTAATATAAATCTGATTCTGAAAAACAATCAGGAGAATGAAAACTTGAGATTTATTCTCGACTTTATGCGCGAGAAGCCTGAGTATATATCGTTTTCTTCCGGCGGAACCACGGCAGATAGCAGAAGTATAAAAAGGTCTCTTTCAAGAATAATTTTAGAGTGTCAGGATTTCTATAATGCGCTCAAACTGCCTAAACATTTGGAATTTATATCAACGACGACCTTAAATCACAGGTACGGTTTTACAACTCAATTTATTTTGCCGGCACTATTTGGCTACTGCATTAATACAGAGAGAATAAACTATCCTGAAGATTTGAAGGTTGAAAGAGCCGTGCTTGTTACTACGCCGTCGTTTTTAGATATGATGTACAAGTACGATTACAAACCGGAAGTTTGTCCTGAGGTTATAATAAGTGCGGGAGCAAAGCTTGAAGATAAAACTTTCAGATACGCAAGAAGCATATCAAAAAGAGTTATTGACATGTACGGAAGCTCTGAGACAGGAATCATCGGCTGGCGAGAGAACGAAAACGATATGCTTAGGCCTTTGAGAGGCGTACAGATTCTCGAATGTGGAGATGATTATACCAAAATTGCAACGGAATATTCGGACAATGAGTTTGATATAATTGGCGACAGGATTGAACAAGTCAGACGAAACATTCGTTTTCTTTCAAGGAACGGAAGGATACTCAAGGTTCAGGAGAAAAGAATCGATTCTGCTTGTATGGAAGAAGAAATTAAGAAGCTTAAGTATGTTGATGATTGTGTTTGTTTTGAAAACAACGGCAAAGTCGCAGCAATTACGTCTTTAAACCCTGAGGGTATGAAATTTATTATAAAGGAGGATAAACTGACACTTATTAAGAAGCTTAAGTCAGCTTTGTCAAAAAAATTTGAAGTTATACCGCAGCGCTGGAAGTTCATTGACGAGATTCCGAGAACATTGAACGGAAAAATTGACCGAAGCAGAATTGAGAGAATCTTTAACATGAATCTTTCGTATCCGCTCATTATATCAAGAGAAATTTCCAAGGACAGGGCGTTATTTAATCTGTATTTTATGTCAGGGAGTAATTTCTTCAAGGGGCATTTTGAAGGCATGCCCATTTTACCCGGGGTTGTGGAATTATTCTATGCGGATTATTTTACTCAGGAAGCTTTCGGAATAGAATGCAGAAGGGGGCAGATTCGGAGGATTAAATTTTCCAATATTATTCAGCCGGATATTATCGTCAATCTGGAGTTAATAAAAACAGAGAGCGGAGTTAGTTTCAAATACTTTAATGATGATAAAATATATTCAAGCGGTATTTTCCCGCTGAAAAGTTTCTTATAAGGATAAATTTCTATGAAAACCATTACATCAGAAACAACGTTTAGAGTACCTTTTTTTGACCTTGACCCGATGAACGTGGTCTGGCACGGAAATTACGTTAAGTATATGGAGATTGCAAGGTGTGATTTTTTCAGGAAAATAAAATACACTTATGATGATATGCGCAAAGATGGGATTATGTATCCTATTGCGAAGATGGATTTTAAGTTTATTAAATCCGCAAAATTTGACGAAGAGATTACGGTCAGATGCAGTTTAAAAGAACTTGAGCCTGCAATAATTTTTAAATACGAGATTTTTTCCGGAGGGGAAAAGATTTTTGTCGGGAATACGATGCAGATAGGTGTAAATATTGAAACAGGCGAGAGTATGTTTGAAGCGCCAAAGAGGCTGAAAGAGAGTTTAAAAGAGGAAAAATAAATTTAGGAATCCCCTCGCCCCTTGTGGGAGAGGGTTAGGGAGAGGGGTTGAGAGGAAGTTTTAGGGTTGAAAGATTGAAAGGTTGTTTGTTTTGAAAAAATTTTTACTAATAATTATTTTTCTATTAATAATATCTCCTGTTTTGGCGGATGTATTTGAGCATCCTAAGAAACTTGAAGATATTACAAAGGAGCTTCCCACGCTTGAGAGTGTCAGGTGTAAGTTTTCTCAGGAAAAGTATCTTCCTCAATCAGGAGTTACATTAAAGTCTTCCGGAGATTTTGTCTTTGAAAAAAACAAGGGCGTAACATTTTATACAACTTATCCGATAACAAGCACAACTTCATACACATCAAAAGAATACCGCCAGATAAACAGTGTTATTACGGCAATTTCATCCGGCGCTTTCTCTAAGCTGGAGAAAGATTTTAAATTCTATTTTGAGAAAAATAGCGGAATCTGGACTCTGGGTCTTGCCCCTCAAAAAGATTCCAAAGTCGCAAATTATCTCAAATCAATCGAGATTGAGGGAAAGAGCGATATTTCAAGGATTGTTATCATAACTAAGGATTTAACAAAAACATCAATAAGGTTCACAAAATGAAACGGATTGGTTTTATAATTCTATCATTAATTTTCTTTGCCGCGGCGTTTTTGCAAGCAAAGCCTGTTGAGACGGAACTTCTGAAAGCTTTTATTACTCCGAATTCTCAGGCTGAAAAAAATATCGTAAAAATTGCCGGCATGTCATCAAAAAAGCTTAATATAATCCTTGAAGCCGACGATTTTGATACTCTGGAAGAGATGAAATCCGAGTTTGAGGAGTTCAAGCTCCAATCTTACGCTGATGAGGTTGTGGAGGTTTACAGAAATTATCCTGCAAATTTTTTGACGGAAGAAGACAGGAACCTAATCAAGGCAAAAGATTACAAAACGCTTGAACAGAAGGGTTTGGAAAAGCTATATAATCCGCTTGGATTCTATGTTTCACCTCCTGATAAAGACCCGTATCTTTTTGCGAACGATTTTTTGATGCAAAATCAAAAGTTTCAGGAAGAAAACGTGATTAACTATAACGGCAAATTTTATTCCGTAATCCATGTTGAGACTGATAACCCGGCTAAGATTATCGAAAAACAAAAGCCCGGGGTTTATCTTACAGGAACGCCGGTGCATTCTTATGTCACAAGTACAAAATCAAATACGGAAATTAATATAATCTGCCTTATCTCAACTCTTGCAATAATTCTGCTTGCAAGATTCTATTTCAAATCAATAAAAATTCTTTTCCCGATAATTTTGAGCATAGTGTTCGGAATCCTTATGGGGTATTCTGTTTCAACATTTGTGTTTGATAAAATTCATATACTTACATTTGTCTTTTCAACTTCCCTAATCGGTGTGAGCCTTGATTACTCGCTGCATTATTATCTTACAGGCAAAGAAAAGGGATTCAAAAAAAGCCTTACATCCTCTATGCTTACGACTGTTACCGCGTTTGGAATTCTCGCTTTTTCGGATATTGAAGTTTTGAGACAAATTGCAGTGTTCACATCTTTCGGGCTTATCGGGGTTTATCTTTTCGTGCTTATAATTCTTCCGATGTTTAAACTTGAAGTTAGCTCAGGCGGATTTAAAAAACTTGTTTACCCAAAGATTAAGCCGTACTTTTTTGCGCTAATTCTTGTTGTAATACTAATCGGCGGATTCAAAATCCAATTTAATGACAACTTAAAAAACCTGTACAATCCTCCTAAGGATTTGGCGTATGCAGAAAGCTTATACCAGAAAGTATTCTCGCCCAAAAGTCCTGAATTTATTATAACAACAGGCAAAAATATTGATGAAATCCTTCAAAAAGAAGAAGAACTTAACCTTGATAATGCAATAAATTTAAGCCGCTTTGTCTCCTCAAGTTCAAGACAAAAGGAGAATATAGAACTCGTAAAATCTCTCTATGATGCGGATTTGGATAATTATGCAACATTTTTGAACAAAGAAAACATTCAGAAACTCAAAAATAGGAAACTTGAAATTTACCCCCCTCAAATTTACCCCCCGGAGATTTACCCCCCGGAAAATTTTCCGCTCAAATCCGAGTTTATGCTTGATAACAACACCTCGTGCACCCTTGTGTTTGAAAAAACAAAAGATTCAATAAACATCGCAGACAGCATCTCCCAAATTCTTCGGAATTTGAGGCATAAGTGCTTTGTTCTGATACCATGTGCGTTTTTGATTCTTTTTGGATTTTTGAGCTTTTTATACGGAATAAAAAACGCATTCAAAATAACCCTTTCTCCGCTTCTCGGGGCGGCGTTTGCCGTAACACTTTTGAGCCTTACGGGAGTTGAAATAAATCTTTTCCATATCCTTGCCCTGTTTTTAATCATCGGATTCAGCCTTGATTATTCAATATTCAGATTAAACAGCGGGGAAAACTCAAAAGACGCGGTATTTCTCTCTTGCGCCTCTACTGCAATATCGTTTTTGCTGCTTTCTTTTACAAGTTTTAAACTCATAAGCTCTCTGGGGATAACTCTTTTCTTAGGAATTTTCACCTCATATCTTGTAAGCCTTTTTATGATAAAATCAAATCATGGAAAAAAGGAAAGCACATAAACAAGAACTTATTCAGGCTCTTACGGACGCACAAAAAATTGCGTTTGCGCCTTTGAGCTTTCACGCAATCGGCGCAATGCTTGATTTAGGAATCCTAAAAGAGATTGACACAGCACCTTCAAGCGCCCAAGATTTGATTGAAAAACTTAAACTCTCTGAATACACAGCAAAAACCCTTCTTGAGACGGCGGAAGTTATCGGAATAGTTAAAAATCAGGAGGATGTATATTCAATCACCCCGCTTGGAAAAACATTTCTCTACGATGAGATGACTGTTGCGAACTTTAATTTCGTAAAAGATGTGTGCTACTCGGGAGCTTCTTTACTAACACAATCCTTCACAGAGGCAGAGCCCAAAGGATTGAGACAAATTTTTTCGGATGCGGAAACAATTTATCCTTATATCTCCAAGCTTCCCGACAAAATGAAGAAAAGCTGGTATGAATTTGACCATTACTATTCAAACACCTGCTTTGATTTAATCTGCGAAATTGTTTCAAAGAGTAACAAAGTTTTTGATATCGGCGGAAACACAGGAATTTTTGAGAAAGTATGTCTTAAAAATAACCCTAATCTTGATATAACAATGATTGACCTTCCTGCAAATATTGACTATATCAAGAACGACGAAGAACTTAAAAAATGCAAATTTTTTAAGGCCGATGTTTTAAAAGACGAGCTTCCTCAAATGTCGGGCGCAGTTTTTATGAGCCAGTTTCTGGACTGTTTTTCTAAAGAACAAATCAAAAAGATTCTTGAAAAAATCCACGCCTCCGGCGATGACAGCATAAAAGTTTATATTCTTGAACCGTTTATTGACCGCCAAAAATTTGAGGGCGCAAAATACTCGCTCGTACATACGTCATTGTATTTTACCTGTATGGCAAACGGCTGCAGCAAGATGTATTCTCAAAAAGATATGGAAAAGATTATCAATCTGTCCGGATTTAGAATTAATAACGTGTATGAAGACATCGGCGCGCATGATTACACGCTTTTGGAGTGTGTGAAAAATGCCTAAACAATGGTTCCAGCTAAAAGAACAGGGCGCAGGAATGAAACGCCTCATAATAACCATGTATTTGTACAAATGGTTCGGAGAATGGCCGCTCAGGATTATTGCGTTTTTTGTTGTTCTCTCGGTGTTTATTACAGCAAAAGAGCGCAGAAAAGCTTCGGAAAAATTTTACAAAATCTTGAAAAAACCTGTTTTAATAAGCTCATTTAAACAATTTCTGAATTACGGAAACGCTCTTGTAGACAAGTTTATATCCTACACCGGAAATCTGGATATGAAAAAATTTCTTCTAAAAGAGCCTGAAATTTTTAACGGAACATTTTTTATCACAACACATATCGGTAACATAGAGATTTTAAGAACTCTGCTTAATCACCCCAAAGCTAAGCGTGCAAATGTTTTCCTGCAATCAAACGCGTGCGAGGTGTTTAATAAATTTCTTAAAATGACTGAAATAAAAGTCGATTTGGACGTTTTTCCTGTTGAAGATATTGATGCGGAAACTTCAATTGTAATCTCAGAAAGGCTAAAGGCAGGCGAAATCGTGTTTATGGCAGGCGACAGGGTGTCTGCCCAGAATACAAATAAGGTTTACAAGCGTCCGTTTCTTGGTAAAACAATAACCCTTCCTCTGGGCACGCTTAAATTTGCGCTTGTGATGAACGCTCCGATATATTTTATTGTCTGCGCAAAAGAGGGCAAGAAGTACGTAATCCACGCGGAAAAGTTTACGGCGGAAGCGGAGAAAAAATCAGAAATTCTGGAAGAGCTGGAAAGCGCGTATGTTGCGTTTTTGGAGAAATACACCATTAAGTATCCGTATCAGTTTTATAACTTTTTTGATATTTTAGAGTGATTACTTGCTGGGCAATAGTAGGTTGGGCTTTCTGAATTGTCCCCCTAAAAACGTAATCGGTCAGTAGGACATTGCAAGGTATTTTCTGTATTCACAAGGTGTCATTTTGTTTAACCCCCATTGGTATCTTCTATTATTGTAATAATAAATGTATTCATCTATTTTGTCACGTGTTTCTTCTAATGATTTACAATCTTTGTAATCCATCTCGTCTTTCAAATGTCCGAAGAAACTCTCTATTGGAGCATTATCTAAACAATTACCGCTTCTTGACATTGAACGGATTAA
>CALURX010000006.1 GCA_944323265.1 Candidatus Gastranaerophilales bacterium | reverse complement strand
TTAGCGGACGACGAGACTCGAACTCGCGACGTCAACCTTGGGAAGGTTGCATTCTACCACTGAATTACATCCGCATTCCTAACTTACGCTTTTCCCTTGCGCTTGTAGTAATCTTCAATAAATCCGGTATTAAAATTCCCGCTCATAAAGACCTCATCTTCCACAATCTGTTGGTGGAAAGGTATTGTTGTCTTAATCCCTGTTACAACATATTCTTTCAAAGCCTGATACATTCTGCGTCTGGCTTCATTCCTGTTCTCGCCCCAGCATATCAGCTTCCCTATCATTGAGTCATAATAAGGCGGAATCGAATACCCCGGATAAACATGCGAATCAACCCTGATTCCGAATCCTCCCGGCGCAAAATAACCGTCTATCTTACCGGGACAAGGCATAAAGTCGTGTTCAGGATCTTCCGCATTTATTCTGCACTCAATAGCGTGCCCTCTCAGTAGAACATCGTCCTGAGTATAACCAAGCTTCTGACCTGATGCAACAAGTATCTGTTCTCTTACAATATCTATTTGAGAAATCATTTCAGTTACACAGTGCTCAACCTGAACCCTTGTATTCATTTCCATAAAATACCATTTTCCATCATGGTCAAGCAAGAATTCACAAGTTCCGGCACCTTCGTACTTAATTGCCTTAGCTGCACGAACAGCCGCCGCACCCATCTCCTTACGAGTTTTTTCGTCAATAGCAGGAGAAGGAGCTTCTTCCAATAATTTCTGGTGGCGTCTCTGAATAGAACAATCTCTTTCGCCCAAGTGAATTACATTGCCGAAAGAATCGCCCAATATCTGTACCTCAATATGTCTTGGGTTCTCAAGATATTTCTCTGCATAAACGCCCGGATTTCCAAAGAATTTTTCAGCTTCCTGCTGGCACAAGCTCATATTGACTTCCAGCTCATCGTCGCTTCGTACAATTCTCATCCCCTTGCCGCCGCCGCCTGCAGTAGCCTTAAGGATTATCGGATAACCGGCCTTATGAGCAAACTCTCTTGCCTGCTCCACACTTTCCAGAATACCTGTTCCGGGAGTTACCGGAACGTCATTTTCTATCATTGTCCTGCGTGCAGTTGCCTTGTCGCCCATCTTGCGCATTGATTCAGCTGAAGGGCCGATAAATTTTATCCCGTGCTGTGTACAGATATCAACAAAATCAGCTCTTTCTGACATAAAACCATATCCGGGGTGAATGGCATCACTGCCTGTCATCAGTGCGGTGGATATTATTGCAGGAATGTTTAAATAGCTCTGAGCGCTTGGCGCAGGCCCAATACAGAAAGCGTCCGTTGCAAGTCTTACGTGAAGCGATTCCGCATCAGCCTGAGAATATATTGCAACTGTCGGAATACCCAGCTCTCTGCAAGCCCTTATAACTCTGACTGCTATTTCACCTCTATTTGCGATTAGAACTCTTTTAAACATAATCCCATTTCCTTTATAATACAGTGACCAAAATTTTAAAATTGGTCACTTAATCACTTAGTCACCTGATAACTGATTATTCTACATACATAAGAACCTGACCATATTCAATCGGGTCACCGTTCTTGACGCAGATTTGAACAATCTTTCCTGACTGTTCAGACTTGATTTCATTCATTAATTTCATTGCTTCTATAATGCAGACAACATCACCTGCATTTACAGTAGAACCGACTTCGACAAACGGTTCTGCATCCGGAGAAGAGGCCGCATAGAAAGTCCCTACCATCGGCGCTGTGATTGCTTTACCTTTAGGGGCTTCTTCTTTTGCAGAAGCAGGTGCTGCCGGCGCACTGACTACAGGAACTGCAGGTGCACTGACCGCAGCGGGGGCTGCAGACATAACTACTTCCGGAACATCTTTACGGATAGTTAGTGCCTGTTCTCCATCCTCCAGCGAAATCTCAGTAAGACCGCTGTCTGTGATTATTTTCGCTAATTTTTCTATATATTCTGGTTCAAACTTCATTATATTCTCCTTTAAAAGCTTGACTATAAGCCTGTTTATAAGTTGAGCAGTTTAGAAATTTATAAGAATTTAATTTGCTTACGCTCATTATATATAAACTCTTCTCAACCCATCAACTTCAAAACTCTTAAACTCTGTCTAAATACTCATTACTTCTGGTGTCAACTCTGATTACATCGCCGTTAGAAACAAAGAACGGAACCTGAACAACAGCACCTGTTTCCAAAGTAGCAGGTTTTGTTCCGCCTTGAGCGGTGTTTCCTTTTTCTGCAGGAGGAGTGTCAACAACTTCCAATTCTACGTGTGCAGGAATATCAACACCTATAATTCTCTTGTCGTGCATAAGAACCTGAACAATCATATTTTCTTTAAGGTACTTAATGCCGTCGCCTACTTGTGCTTCCGTAAGTTGAAGCTGTTCGTAGGTTTCGTTATCCATCATAACGTAATCTTTGCCTTCTTTGTACAAATATTGCATTTCTCTGCGGTCAAGCATGGCTTTTGCAACTTTTTCACCGGCTCTGAATGTTTTTTCTATTACGTTTCCTGATTCAACATTCTTAAGCTTTGTTCTTACAAAAGCTGCACCTTTTCCCGGTTTTACGTGTAAAAACTCTACAACCGTCCATAAACCGTTATCTAATTCTAATGTTAAGCCATTCTTTAAATCGTTTACTGAAATCATACGTACTCCTTAGCTATATGTATTCTCTTTTTTCTGATACTAACATAAACCTGATTTTCTCGCAACCTTGGTCAATTTTTTAAATCCAAATGGCTGATTTTTCAAAAAAAACACTTGTCAAAAATTTTTTTCTGTCTATAATAGAAGAACGCCTCTTGGCGGAGGAAATATCAAGTTATTTGATTTCTTAAAAATTACCCTTAATATTACATTAGTCGAAAGGAATGAGATGATTATACATAACCGGGTTTCGTTGTCCTCTCAGAATTTAAGAACAATCCCCAAAAATAAAAAGATAAATTACAGTACAAATCCTAATATGCAGAAGCCGTTGTTTAATGCAAAGCTCGCGCAGTCACACGAAAATTTATTCAATTTTATTAACGATAACACATTTTTAGCTCATTAGAGTGCGGGCAAATTTCAATGACTCATCAGTGATTTCCCCGCCGGCGAGTTCGGCTATTGCTTTAAGCTTGGCTTCTCCTTCAAGTATTGAGATATTGACGCTTGTTTTATCATTCTGTGTTTTCTTTACATAGAAATGTCTGTCGGACTTGGAGGCGATGATTGCCTGATGGGTTATCATAATTATCTGCATGTATTTTGCAAGTTCCTTAACCTCGTCCGCAACCGACTGCGAAGTCTTGCCGGAGATTCCGGTATCGATTTCATCGAAAATAACCGTATCAATGTTGTCACTTTGAGCAAATATTGTTTTGATTGCAAGCATTACACGCGAAATTTCGCCGCCGGAGGCAACTTTGGCCAACGGCTTAAGGCCTTCGGAGATATTTGTTGAAATCAAAAATTCCACCTTATCACATCCGTTAGGGCCGAGAGGACATTTTTCAAAATTAATCTCAAATCTGACTTTCGGGAGTTCCAATTTCTCAAGCTTTTCAACAATAAGGGAAGAAAGTACCTGCGCGTAATTCTGCCTTTCTTTAGAAAGTTCTTCTGCCATAGCTTCAAGCTGTTTGTATAAATCCGCAATCTCGCCTTCCAGCTCTTCAATATTTTGAGTGGAAAACTCAATTCCCTCAAGCTCTTTTCTCAATGCTTCTCCCTGTACCATTACTTTTTCCAGTGTTCCGCCGTACTTGCGCTTTAATTTATCCAGCAAAAACAAACGTTCCTGAATTGAATTTATACGCTCTTCGTCGTTTTCAAGAGAACTTGAGTATTCTCTGAGTGTTGAAGAGACATTTTTCAATGTCTCAATTGCCTCAATAAGCTCTCCTTCAACCTCTTCAAGCGAGCTGTCCATGCCGGCGGCTTTTGAAAGATTTGTTTTTATCTGCAAAAGCCCGTCAAGAACAGAGCCGTCATCTCCTGAAATTGACCAGTAAGATGAACCGGTTAAATCTTTTAGCTTCTCGACATTTTCCAGAACCGCAAGTTCGTTGTTAAGTTCCTCATCCTCATTAGGAGATGAAAGTGAGGCCTCCTCAATTTCATTAACCTGAAACTTTAGAAAATCTATCTGCTCTTCGGTTTTGTCTGCAGAGTTTTTCAACTCTTCGAGCCGTGATGTTAATTCTTTATACTTCGCAAATCCTTTTCTGTATTCATCAAGCCTCTCTCCGAGCGTATTTTTGGTATATGAATCCAGAAGCACAATGTGGTATTTAGGCTGTAAAAATGAATATGTCTGATGCTGTGAGTGAATATCCAGAAAAAGCTCGCGGAAATTCTTCATAAACTCCTGATTTACAAGACACCCGTTAACTCTTGAGCGTGAGCCGGTTTGAGTTATTTCTCGGGAGAGAACAATCTCTTCTCCGGTATTATCAATCCCGTATTCTTCAAAAAGCCCGGATAAATCCTGTTTTTTATTGAGTATAGTAAGCTCAATAACCGCCTTATCCGCGCCGGTCTTAATAACCTCTTTTCCGGCTTTTGCGCCGAATGCGATATCAATCGCGTTTATTAAGATACTTTTACCGGCACCAGTCTCGCCTGTAATAATATTTAATCCTTCTGCCAAATCAAGTTCAAGTTCATCTATTAATATATAATTTTTTATAAAAATCTTTGATAACATAACCCATTACCCGTCGGTGTCTTCTTCTGATTCTTCCGAATCATAATCCTCTTCTTCAAACTCTTCGTCAGAGATGTCTTCTTCCTCTAATTCTTCTTCCGTTTCCTCATCCGGAATTTCTTCATCCTCAAATGTTTCTTCCGGGATATCCTGAGATTCTTCCTCTGTCACTTTTTCTTCCGGCTCTTCATTATACTCATCAATTTCATTTTCCGGCTCTAATTCTAATCCTAAGCCGGATTTTTCCTGAGCCGCCGCGTATTCTTTTTTCACAGCATCCTGCGGAAAAGTAAGTGTATAAGGATTCTTAAGTGCTTCACCAAGAGCCCTGCAGTAATCGTCAAGGCTTCCTATATATTTATATACACGCGCAAGAAAATAATACAAATCGCCGTTTGCTTCTTCTGCAAGTGCTGTATTTAAGATTTCCGATATTTCTTCGGTTTCGCCTTCCTGAAGGCATATTTGAGTCAAAAGCTTATAGGCCTCAATATCCCGCGGGTTGTATTCTATCGTTTTTTTAAGATACATTTTGGCCTCTTCGATATTGCCGTTTTTAAAAGCGATTGAACCTAAATTGAAATATGCCCAGCTATAGTCCGGAGAGATGGAGAGCACTTTCTCATAACTTTCTGTTGCAAAGTTTGTCAGACCGTCATTTTGATAGATGTATCCAAGGTAAAAGTACGCAAAAACATCCTGAGGATTAATCGATACTGCTTTTTGAAAGTTATCAAGCGCAAGGTTTTTTTCTTCTTTGTTAAAATAGCAGACACCTAAGTTAAAATAACAATTTCCATCGTTGGGGTCTGTTTCAAGCACTTTTTTAAAAGCGGCTATAGCTTCATCCCATTCTTTAAGTTCTACAAGTACATCTCCGAGATTATAATAAAAATCTTCCTGGGGTGAAATTTCTACTGCTTTTTTGTAGCACTTCTCTGCTTCCGTAAACTTTTTCAGCTTTTCGTATACAATGCCTAAATTATAATAAATCTCCGCATCATCGGGAAAATATTTAAGCAAATACCGCAAATTTCCTTCCGCTTCTTCATTAAAGCCGTTATTAACAAGAAGAATGGACAGCTCCCTTCTTGCCTGAAAATTAGACGGATCCCCCTTTAAAATATTTTGAAGTGATTCAATATCATTATCCATAAGATGATTATAGCAAAGTAATATAAGTTCAACAAGCGTATAAAAAGCTTTAGCTAAGATAGCTCAACCGCCGGTATTAACCGTTAAACAGCGTTGCACTATAAACAATTTTAGACACTCCTCTGTGATTATGCTAAGATAACGCTTGTAGGGCTTGCACATGCAGCTTCCGTTACACACAATTCTCGAAGAAATTGAACGGAAAGGAGGCAAGCTGTGGTCGACAAAGTAATAATGCTACTAACAGCATTCGACTTACTCTTAGTAGCACTAAAATTACTTTTGAAATCGTAGGGTGCGAAGCAGAGCTTAACAGGTTGGTAAGGTTGTTAGGCTCTCGCCCTACATTTATATTATTTACTATATTTCACCGTTTGTCAACCGATTGATAAAAGTAAATTTTTGTAAAAATTTTTATCTCAACTAGCAAAAAAAATTAATTTCCCGGTTTAGAACTAATGGATAGTTGATAATCAAAAAGATATGATATAATTGAATAAATAAAGCGAGGTGTAAAATGAGTGAAATTAATGGTCCAAAATTTAGTGTTAATCAAATAAATTTCAGCGGCATTCAAAAACCAACCCCGGAAGCCGTTCCGCCTGAACAGCCTGCAGAAGCCGAAACTCCAAAGCTTAACGATTTTTCTGATCCAAAGGCTGAAGTTATCGGACGTTCTATGTTATTCAAAGGCGAAGACAGCACTAAAGCAGACCTGAGAGCACTTGTTGAAAACCCGCAGATTGCAGAAAATTCTGACAAGGCTTTTGAAACCGCATTCAAAGCTGCACAAACCGCAGGGCTTGAAAATCCTTACGAAGAAGCAGCAAGCTTTGCAACAGGCGCTATGTAAGAAATCTCGCGCGGAGTTTAGCCCAAACCCCACTTTTTACGAAGTCTGTTAATAACATTTTTCTGTCTTAAGTCAGTGATTGCAAAATCAATGTTCTGCTTAAGCTTAACAGAGCACTGTCCCTGTTTGAATCCGATTCCGTAAGGTTCTCTTGAATATCTTTTGGGAAGCAGTGTTACACTCTTATCTTCAAGAGCAAATCCGCTTAAAATTGTATCATCAGAGGTGATTGCGTTTATTGCCCCGCTTTTTAACGCCTCATATGCATCGTGATACGTCTTGAATCCTAAAATATTGGCGGAAGGTACAAGATTCTGCATATTCTTTTCAGCCGTTGTACCAAAGATTACTCCGACATTCTGCCCTGCAAGATCGTTTATTGATGTAATCCTGCTTCCGGTTTTAACGAGAAGTGCCTGTCCTGCTGAATCATAAGGGATTGAAAAATCCAGAATTTCCTGTCTTTGAGGAGTAATTGTCATAGTTGCAATTACGATATCCACCTCGCCGGTAGATGCCTTAAGCATCCTGTTTGCCGGTGTTACAGGAACAAATTTTACAGCATTCGGACTTTTTACAAGATAATGCGCAATATATCTTGCTAAATCCGCATCATAACCCTGAATTTCACCTTTTTCATCAACAAATCCGAAAGGTTTGGAATCGATGTTAATCCCGACTTTTATTGTACCTCTTTGCATTATTTCGTCATACAAATCAGGCTGATGATATTTCTCCGGCGCAAAAAGGAAGAAATATATACCTGCCATTATTATAAATATAACGGTTAAGAGTATTGCAAGATTCTTCATTTTTTCAGCTGGGGCATCCTTCCGCAAGATTTGTCTTCATCACAGTACCCGAGGCGTTCACATTTCGGTACAAGATAAGGCTTAAGCCACGGCTCTTCTTTTATCAACTCATCACACATCATCTTAATCATTGTTCTTATTTCGTACTGCGCGCGAGTGCACAGACGCAAGTTTGCAAGGTGAATCATTTCCCGAAGATTCAAGCTTGCAACAATTGAGCTTGCAGCAGCATTCGGAAGAACCGCACGCGCGTCTTCGGCCGGAATTCCTGCCTCCGTAAACTCTGAATAGAGTTTGGATATTTCACCCATAAAGTTAATAAATTTTGACTTTAATTCTTCATTTCGCGCAATCGTCGGAGGGATTATGTAATCAAACTGGCCCTTTTCTTTAACATATCTTTGTGATTTTTGAGAAAAAGACATGTGTCTGTGTCTGACAAGCTGATGAGTGCAGGCACGTGAAACATTTGAGATTGCAAACGTTACCTGAATATGTTCTATTGTTGAATAATGGCCTGAAGAAATTACTCTTTCAATCAGATTCAGCATTTTCTCTTCATCGTCAGTGCTGTTATAAATTTCGTACGGACTTAGCGCACTGTAACAGGTGCGGCAAGCAGTGTATATTGTCTTTAGCATATTCTCCGGCTTAGAAATCAAATGTACTACCGGCTTATTATTATCTTCCATTCTCCAACTCCTTATTTAATATAATAATAACATAAGCCGGTCTGCTTGTGAATATACCTAGTCATGTCCTATACGGAACCAGTTCACAAATTTGTTAAATAGTGTGCTTCCTGGAATATCCTCTTCTTTTATCTCAGGATCAAGCTCAATTTCATGCTCATCTTTTTCTTCTCTGCGTTCAAACATATCCTCTTCTTCTTCATCCTTACGCTTTTTGCCCTGACGCATATACATTCCGCCGCCGCCTAAGCCGCCGCCGTCTTTGTACACTGATTGAGCTTTGATTGGGTTGATATTGTTAAAATCGAAAGACATTATTAAGCCTTGAATTATACATTGCATGTTTATTATAACCTATTTTTGAACTTTTTCCAGTGTTTTTGTGCTAAAATCATTCTGTTGAGGTATAGATGAAAAAATTCTTAAGTATTTTTTTGGCTTATTTTCTTTGCATATCTGCTGCTCTTGCAAAAGACGTGAGATTTGTACAGGTTACAGACGTGAGATTTTCCGAACAGGCGGAAAATAATATACTTGAAAAGGTTATCAATGATATTAACAAACAAAAAGATGTAAAATTCGTTGTTTTTACCGGAGATAATATAAACAAACCTGATAAAAAAGAGCTGAGTGCATTTTTGTCAGAGGCAAAAAGACTTAACTGTCCGTTTTATATGGTTATAGGCGACCACGATGTTAATAAACACAAGGATTTAAGCAAAAAAGAATACATTAAAGCAATAAGAAAACAGGTTCGGAAATATAAGCCGGAAACACCTAATTATGCCTTTGAAAAAGAGGGCGTTATTTTCATTGTTGCAGACGGCTCAAAAGACGTAATCCCCGGAACAATGGGATACTTTAAAGAAGATGTCTTAACCTGGCTGGATTCTGAACTCAGCCTCTATCCGGACAATAATGTTATTATCCTGCAGCACTTTCCGGTAGTGCCGCCGGAGGAAAAAGAAACGTACTATACTTACAAACCCGAAAATTACCTGAAAGTTATTGCTAAACACAGTAATGTTAGAGCAGTAATTGCAGGTCACTTCGGTGTAAACAAAGAAGAGACGGTGAATGGAGTTCTGCATATATCGACCGCACCGGCTCCTTATTACAGGATTATCGATATTCTGGATGCTGATACGAAAAACCCGACTATCTGGGCTCAGTTAAAAGAAGTTAAATAAATTTTATTTTTGGTGTATAAAAAATAATGTAAAGGGGTTAAATTAATGAACGAAGAGTTACGTGTACTGTTAAATGAATTACAAGAATCCGCACAAGAAATTGGTAGTTTGATAGAAATATTGTACGGATATACAGAATTTAACATTGGGGAACCTGATATCTCAGGAAGCATTTTAGTAATGCTTGATATTATCAGAACAAAGCACGACGCCTTGTTGGCAAAGCTTGATGCTCAGGGCGGAGATGTTTTTGAAGAAACAGTATCGGTATAAACCTAATCTGATATAATATTTAGTATGAATACTGATGAGAAATATATGCGCGAGTGTTTCAGGCTCGCAAAAAAAGGGTTTGGCAAAGTTTTGCCGAATCCAATGGTTGGATGTGTGGTTTTAGATAGAAATGGGAAGGTGGTTTCTAAAGGATACCACAAAAAGTATGGCGAAAACCATGCAGAAAGAGACGCTTTGCTTAAATTGAAAAATAATGAGGCAGAAGGCGGAACTCTATATGTTAATCTCGAGCCATGCTCCCATTACGGCAAGACACCGCCTTGTGTTGATTTAATTCTTGAAAGAAAACTCAAAAGAGTTGTTATCGGGATGAAGGATGTTAACCCCAAAGTTGACGGAATCTCAAAACTTCTTGAAGCAGGAATTGAAGTCTGTACAGTCTTGGAAGACGAAGCCAGATTCTTAAACAGAGTTTTCATAAAAAATATGACACGACAAACGCCTTACGTTGTACTTAAAACCGCCTCCACAATGGACGGTAAAATAGCTGCAAACACCGGTTCATCAAAGTGGATAACATCCGAAGAGGCAAGGGCAGAGGTTTATAGAATGCGAAGAGAGTTTGACTGTATATTAACAAGCTCAAATACTGTTCTTGCTGACAATCCGAGGATGGAACACCAATTTAAATGTATTCTTGATAAAGACTTAAGGGTTCAAAGGGATGCAGAAATTTTCAAACAGGGCAAAATTTATGTGGCATCAAGAGAAAACACCCCATTAAAAAGCGGTCATCTGGATGTTGAATATGTGCTCCGAGAATTATACAAGCAGGGCATTTACACCGTATTTGTGGAATGTGGAGGAACTCTTGCCGGAGCCATGTTAAGAGAAGGTCTTATTGATGAGGTTTATCAGTTTATTGCGCCCAAGATTTTAAACGACAATTCCGGCTTAAGCTGTTTTAACGGAAGCAATGTTTCAGAGATTTCCGAGGCGCAAAGATTAAAATTTTACGACATAAAAAAAATAGGTTCTGATTTACTCATAAAGTGTATTTTAACCACTTGAAAAATCTGAAAAATGAGTTATAATGTTATAATATAGTCTACCAACAAAATATAATGAGGGCCCCAACATGAGTGATATAATGATGAATCAATTGTCGTTGAACAGTCAGCTTTTGCAGCAATCTTTAGATACCGGCGCCAGAATTAGCGAAATGGCACCAAAACAAGCTGTAAATCCTCCAGCGGCCCAGCCTCATTATGCGGTCAAAGGCGACGATGCTTATGTCGAAGAAATGGACGCCGACGGTGACGGCACAATAACTTATGATGAATATATGGAATACTGCAAACAGAACGCAGTATCAAACAATAATAGTGAATCCGGAAGAACGGTAGTACAAAGGGATGCAGAGACAATCAGACCCCTACAGGTCGGCAGAGCTTTTGAAACATACGCTAGAGCAGAAGCCTCAGGGCTTCCGCAATCAATGATTTTTAACGAGGCTTAACGAATCTTTTGTAATCTCTTTATATAGTTCAATTCCTCCGACAAGGGAGTAAATATTATTAAACCCTTCCTGTTCCAGAATCCTTGAAGCCACATAGCTCGTATGGCCTGTGTTACAAAATAGGAGCACTTTTCTGTCTTTTGGAATTTCATTGAGCCTGCTTCTGATTTCGCTTATCGGGATATTAACCGCGCCTTGTATTGTTTCGCGATTGAATACGGCTTGGGGTCTGACATCAATCAGGTAAGAGTTTTCAATATCTTCATAAAACGCAGGTTTAAACAGCCCTCTCAAAATATTGTCCGCATTCATACCCAGAATATTTACGGGGTCTTTGGCGGAAGAATATGGCGGCGCATAACATAGTTCGCTATCCAGCAAATCCTGAACGGTTCCGTTTTGGCGCATCACAGAACTTATTACATCAATCCTTTTTTCAACACCATCTTCGCCTGCTGCTTGTGCGCCGAGGATTTTACCTTCTCTATTAAATAATAACTTAATAGCTATCTGCGTGGAATCAGGATAATATCCGGCGTGAGAGCGGCCGTAAATAAAGGTTTTACAATAAGGAATCTCTTTTTTCTTAAGCTGTTTTTCACTGTTTCCGACGCTTGCAATTGTAAGGTTAAATACCTTAAGAACGGAAGTCCCTTGAGATTTTTTGTATTGAGAATTCAGACCTGCAATATTATCCGCGATAATCCTTCCCTGCCTGTTTGCAGGGCCGGCAAGCGGAATGAGAGTTTTTGCGGATGTTACAAAATCTTCTGCTTCCACGCTGTCGCCGGCTGAATAAATATTTTCATCGGAGGTCTGCATAAATTCATTAACTACAACTCCGCACCGTACTTCCAGCCCGGCGTCTTTGGCAAGTGCTGTTTCCGGCTTAACACCGATTGCCATAATCACGATATCATATTCAATTTCTTTTCCGGAATTTAAAACAATCTTATTTCCGCTAAAATGATTAACTCCGTCAGAGAGGATTAATTCTACGCCGTTATTGCGCATTTCGTTTTGAGCAAAAGCAGCAATCTCATAATCAACAGGCGCAAGAATCTGGTTTTGAAGTTCTATAAGCGTTGTCTTAAGCCCGAGTTCAGCAAGGTTTTCCGCCATCTCTACCCCGATAAACCCGCCGCCTATAACTACTGCTTTTGTTGAATTATGCGTTTTTATAAAATTTTTTACTCTGTCTGCATCAGAAAGTGTTCTTATTGTAAAAACCTTTTCTCTGTCCATTCCCTCAAACGGTGGCACAATAGGGCTTGCACCGGGGGCAAGCACAAGTTTGTCATAGTTAAGCGTTTCGCCTGATGATAAAATAACCCGTTTTGATTCTCTTTCAATTTTTACCGCTTCGGCATTAAAACGGATATCAATATTAAACCAGCTTTTAAACTTTTCTGCCGTTGATACAAACATATTATTTCTGTCATTAATTACATCTGAAACATAGTAGGGAAGTCCGCAATTTGCTATAGAGATTTCGTTTGTCTTTTCAAGAATTGTAATCTCCGCTTTTTCATCCAGCCTCCGGAGTCTTGCCGCACAGCTTGCACCTGACGCACCGCCGCCTATTATAATAACTTTCATTAAGCCTCCTTCTCTTTAATAAACTCCTTTTGAGTTTAAAAATTCCGTATACTTTTTATCAATCCCTTTAACATGATTTATTATCCAGTTTTTGATAAAAATTGCCATTTCCACATGTATAAGCTTCTTGTCTTCATTAAAATCGTTTGCAAATTGTGTCATTTTTTCAATAAAAATTTTATGCTGCTTTCGCTGTTCATCGTACCCCGGATAATCATAGAGCAAAAGGCAGGTTTCCTCTTCCGTTAAATGTTCCTTTGCATATCTAAGCAAATCATTAATTATCTGCGCCAATGCCAGCTTGTCATTTTTATTTTCCATTGCGTCATAAAGATTTTCTAAACATTTAAAAAGCTGTTTATGCTGTTCGTTAAACTTTTGGATACCGACATCCAGACTGTCATCCCATTTAAAATTTGTCATAGATACTTCCCTTTCAGAATAAACTCAACTGCTGTGAATTGTCCTTTGGTTTGGCCTCAAATTTTGTAAGGCTCAATAAATCATTTTCAATTTTGGCAAGAAACGGGGATATTTCAAAATTTTTGTACTGTCCCATCCAAAGTCTTTTTATTGCACGTGAAAGAAACAGTCTTTGCTTTGCTCTTGTCATGCCGACATAAAGAAGCCTTCGTTCTTCTTCAGTCTCTTCTTCCGTTTCTGCCCGGTAAAGAGGCATAATACCGTTTTCAAGACCCGCGATAAAAACACATTTAAACTCCAGCCCCTTAGATGAATGAAGCGTCATCAGGGTTATTCTGTCCGCTCTTTCGTCCAAAGCGTCAGATTCGCGCAGAAGTGCGGCCTGATGGATGAAATCATCCGGATTTGGATTCTCCGAGGCAATTTTTACAAGAAATTTCTGCATATAATCTTCAAACTTGCCATACTTTTCCAGCTGCTCAATGATTGTCTCTTCTCTATTTAGATTTTTCAAAAATTCTCTGACGGTTTTGTTATCGCAAAGAAGATCATCGGAGAGTTTCACGTACGGCATGCCGGAACGATCCAAAGCTTCTGTTATCGGTTTCAGCTGAGCTGCGGTTCGAAACAATATTGCAAAATCAGAAAATCCCAAATTTTCATTTATTCCTTCCGAACGTCTGGAATCCAATGAAAATAAGCTGTTACCCCCTATAAGACTTTCTATTGTACTTACGATAAATTCTGCTTCAGCCTTATCAGTCGGCGCTGTGTGAATTGTTATTTTTTCTTGAGGTATATTACACTGTGATATCAGATTGAATGATTGAATAACCTGATTTGACGCATTTACTATATTTCCGCATGAGCGGTAATTATTGGCAAGATGAATAACCCTGGCATCTTTGTAATCATCAAGAAAACTGTTGAAAAATTTTGGATTTCCGCCCCTAAATCCGTATATTGCCTGATTCGGGTCGCCTATTATACAGATTTTTTCCGGTGCAAGAAGTTTTATCAGCTTGTATTGATTTTCGTCAATATCCTGATACTCATCTACCGACATATAGACGTAATGCGGTATTGTTTCGGGATATTCTTCAAAAAGTTTCACGGTAAGCGTTATCAAATCATCAAATTCTATGGTATTTTCGGGGAGAATTTTATATAAGGCTTTTTCCTGAGCACTTATAACTTTAAAATCTTGGTCCAATCCCGCCAGAGCTGAATTTTCTTTCAATATCTTACAGCAGAATGAATGGAATGTATGTATATTAATAAATTCCGCCTCATCTGCAAGAAGCTTCTTAAGCCTGTCTCTGAGCTCTTCGGAGGCTTTCCGCGTAAAGGTTATTGCAAGGCATTTTTCCGGCTTGATTTTATTTTCTTTTATCAAATAAGCGGTTCTTTTAGTCAGTACTGTTGTTTTGCCCGAGCCGGGGCCGGCTGTTATAAGTAGTTTATCCGCAGAACTCTCTACGGCTGATTTTTGAAACTCATCAAGTTCCGTTGTTTTTACTTCTTCAAAAGACGGCGCGTCTTTGTGCTCTGTCGGAGGAGTGTATTTGGGTGAGCTAATTTCTTCCTTGGGAAGGTCTATATCCAATTTCAGGTTCATATACTTTTTCTGTATAAGTTCATCTTTTTCAAAAAGTTTTATAATCCCGTATTCTCCGTCATATCCGGGCTGTTTAATAACTTTTCCCTCTCTGAGGCGCTGAATGCCTTCCGCAAGAAGCGGGGAGGATTTGGAAATATCCTCTGTGGGTATATCTTGCAGAATAGATAATTCTGAACCGAATTTATGAAGCAGTTTTTCATATTCTAAAGCAACGGATTTGCTGGAAGTTCCGACCTGCATGATTTCCGACAAAATCTCCGGCAGAGGAACAAGACTGAAAACTTTTCCTGCAGTTTCGGGAACAATGAGATTTCCTGCAGGCCTGTCAGCGAGTTCACATACACGGTTTAGAACACCTATGGTGAGAGGTTTTCCGCAGACCGGGCAAATTCCGTTTAG
The DNA here is from genome assembly GCA_944323265.1 of Candidatus Gastranaerophilales bacterium. Classification (GTDB taxonomy): domain Bacteria; phylum Cyanobacteriota; class Vampirovibrionia; order Gastranaerophilales; family Gastranaerophilaceae; genus CAG-196. Next base: position 51,860 of record CALURX010000006.1, on the reverse strand, counting down.
TTTTTTTGTTTCTTCCGGATTCAAACAGACATTACATTTTCTGTGTCCGTCTTCGTGGTATTTACCTTCTTCCGGGAAAAATTCGACTGTCCCGACATAACCCTCACCTGTTTTTAAAGCATTCATTATACTGAAATAATCCGGCTCGGTATCAAATACAGTCGCTTCTCTTGCGAGCTTCGCAGGGGAATGCGCATCGGAATTAGATACGAGTCTGAACTTATCGAGCTTTGAAACTCTCCAATTCATCTCAGGGTCAGAAGAAAGTCCTGTTTCTACCGCAAAAATATGTTCCGCAAGGTCGCCGTAGCAGTCCTCTATAGAGTCAAACCCGGATTTTGAGCCTAAGACAGAGAACCATGGCGTCCAGATATGCGCAGGAATAAGAAATGTTCCTTCTCCGGATTCCAATGCCGTTTCCAAAAGATTTCTGGAGTCCAAACCTAAAATCGGACGGCCGTCTGATACAATATTGCCGATTGCACCGAGTTTGTCCCGGAATCTTCCCGCAGCTTCTATATCAGGGGCAAAAATGACATGATGAACTTTTCTTGTCTTATCCCATTTTTTATAAATAGTTGAAATTTCAACCGAAAGAAGAAATCTTACAGGCTCACCGCCTTTAAGAATTTGTTTTTCAAGCTCTGGCTTAAGCCTGAATGCGCCGTTTCCTTCCGGAACAAGCTTGTTCTTTATCTCTGCAAACCACGCAGGATGAGTAAAATCTCCTGTTCCGATTACACTCAAGCCCTTTCTCTGCGCCCAGAATGCAAGTTCTTCAAGGTTGCAGTTCTTGCTCGTCGCGCGTGAATACTTAGAATGTATGTGTAAATCAGCAAAAAACATTTATATATCCTCTACAAGGTCAAATTCTTCGTCGTTAACTTCCCTCAAAAAGTTTGTCCAGCTGTTATAATACTCGGCAAGCGCCTGAGCATAGCCGATAATTATAGATTTATAAGATTGTTTCATAACAATCAAAGCGGTAATGTCCGATTTTCCCGCTTCGTAGCTGTCTTTTGAAGTATTAATCAACTCCTCTGAGCCCTTAACAATTTTGGATTCATAGTGGTTAAGGTTTTCTGCAGCTGTTAAAAATCTTTCGTAGGCTGCACTTACGTCTTTTACGGCTTTATTTTTTACGGAAGCATACTTTAATTCCGCCTGCTTAAGTTTTAAAGCCGCGTTTTGAATTTCAGGCGAGTAGTTGTAAAAAAGCGGAATGTTTACAAGGCTTGCTCCTGCGTAAGCTCCGTTATTAAAATTCCCGTTATCAGCATAAGAGCCTGGTATGTAGCCGTATCCTCCCATAAGTTCTATATCGGGAATTCTTTGACGCGCAACAACAGTCAGATTTTTCTCTGCCAAATCAATTTCCTGCTTCACGATTTTTATGTCATAACGATTATTTAAAGCACTTTTCAGAATAAGAGAAAACGGCGGAAACTGAAAATCAGGAGGCGGTGTCATCATCTCCGCAAAGTTGTTTTCCTCCGAAAAAATATTATCCTTACTGTCATATACTATATCATTCGGGTCATTTATCATCTTATTAAAATTAGTAAGCGCACTTTTAACGTTAACCCTTGCGGTATTAACCTGCGTGATAATCTGGTTAAGAGCAATTTCCGCCTGTATTACGTCAATATCCGGCGCCTGATGAGATTTAACCCTGTTTTTTGCAATTTCAAGAAGCTCCTCCTGCAATTCCTGCTGCTGGCTCAAGGTTTCAAGAATAGATTTTGCAGCAACAAGATTTATATACGCTTCTCTTACATCCATTTTCAAATCAAATGTTGTATAATCGACATTTTTTTCCACAAGCTCTAAGTTAGATTCCGCAAGCTTTTTTCTCGCGCTTCTTTTTGCAATCTCAATATTCTGGCTTGCTCCAATCTGGCGCGGCTCGCCTCTCCCCGCGGCTCCCATAAAATAATACACATCAAGAGATGGGTTTTGAAGGCGGTTTGCTGCTTTGATATTATTTTTTGCGATATTAATCTCAATTTGCGCTGCCTGCAGGTCAATATTGTTCTTTAAAGCCGCATCAATTGCCTCGTTCAAATAAACCTTTTTTACATTCTCAATTCCGAATGCCGAGGCTTGAATAACGGCGAAAAATATTCCCAAACAAAGCAGCTTCTTCATAATTTAAAATTTTATCATAAAGAAATACTAATAAGTAACTGCAATTTTAAGGCAATTATCGGATTTATTTTCAAAAGTGTTATACGCTTCAAGAATATCTTCGAGCGGGAATTTGTGCGTAATTAAAAAGTCTGTGTTTAGTTTACCCTCGCTAATCAGGTTTAGTAATTCCCTGCAGTGAACAGCATCAACTCCCCCTGTTTTGAAGATAAGATTTTTACCATACATTTTAGGAAGCGGAAGAATCTGGTCTTCTTCATACATCGCAACCAAGGCAATAATTGCATTAGGGCGCGCAATTCTCCACGCCATCTCAAAAGAACCTGTCTGTGTGGCATAATCTATAGACTTTGAAAAAGCCAAACCAGTAGTCCCGCCATCCAGCCCAATACATTTACCCCCGCCGGCGTCGATGACCTTGTCTGCCCCGCGGGTTTGGGTGAGAGACTTAACCTCTTTTTCAATATCACATTCGGCAGGGTTGAGTGTGTAATCAGCAAGACCGAGCCTTTTTGCCAAATCCAGCCTGAATTTGTCAGTATCTATTGCAATAATCTTTGAGGGCGAAAAGAGTTTAGCACAAGCCATTGAACACAGACCGACAGGCCCAGCCCCTATTACGGCAAGAGTTTCCCCCGCTTTAAGTTCACAGAGTTCAACCCCAAAATACCCGCTTGATAGAATATCACCGACAAACAGTGCATTTTCATAAGTCACATTATCGGGAATTTTGGTCAGCCCGCAGTCCGCAAAGGGTACCCTTACGTATTCTGCCTGACATCCGTCAATCGAACATCCGAGCTTCCAGCCGCCTTTTTCGCAATTATTAATAAACCCATGCCTGCAAAAATAACATTCTCCGCAGAAGGTTTCGCAGTTTGCGCTGACTCTGTCGCCGACTTTCAGATTCTTAACACCGTCTCCGAGCTCGACAATTTCTCCAACAAACTCGTGGCCTAAAACAGTACCTTCCTTTGCATTCGGCACAAAACCTTTTATAATATGCAAATCACTCGTGCAAATTGATGAAAGTTTGACCTTTACAATCGCGTCTCTTGAATCCTGTAAGGCAGGATATTCACGCTCTGTTAATTCTATTTTACTTTTGTTCCAAATAAGAGCTTTCATCATTTTTTATTATAAAATGAACAATTTAAAATCAGAATCGTTTATATTATGTAGTATAATGAGAAAGGTAATTTGTAGGAGGAAATATGAAAAAAACATTAATCGCAATTACAGTATTAAGCTTGTTTGCAGGATGCGCGTCGCTCTCATCACAGGCAGTAGTTCAAACAAGTCCTGAAAGAGGATACATCTCTGTAAACACATCTGCTAACACAGAGATTGCTCCTGATGTTGCAGAAATTTCTTTTGCAGTACAAACTTCCGATACTAAATCAATGCAAAAGGCAACTCAGATGAACAAAGAAGCATCAGATAAAGTTTACGGCGCATTAAAATCAATGATTTCCCCTGTAAACGGAGATTACATCAAGACAGCTGATTACAGCGCATCTCCGATTTATACATATTCAGGAAGCAAGAGAAATCTTGATAAGTATGAAGTTTCAAACAGAGTAATCGTTCATACAAAATCTATTGATAAAGTCGGCGATATGATAGATAAGGCAATCGCTGCAGGAGCTACTAATGTAGACAATTTGACATTCTCAGTTTCTAACTACGAATCTCAATGTAATGACTTAATAGGGATTGCAGCTAAAAAGGCACAGACAAGAGCGGGAGTTATTGCCAAAACTCTTTCTACATCTGTTGACGGCGTAAGAAGCTTTGACGTAAGCTGTAGTGCAAACAACTACGGAGTACCAAGAATGTATATGGCCAAAAATATGTTGAGCGCTGTTGCGGAAGACGCTGCAGGGTCTTCTCCGACAACGATTTCAAAAGGCGTTGTAAAAATTAATGCAAATGTAAATGCAAGCTTTTTTGTAAAATAAATTATCGGGCGGGAATAAATTCCCGCCCTCAATTTAACCTTTAAGCAGAATAATAAAATTCTCAAGGATATGTTAAAATAGGTTTATGAAAGATAAGAACAAAGTAATTAAAAAGATTTCCAACTGTCTGAACGCCAATGATTATGATTCAGCAAGAAAGTATATAGAAAACGACTTAAAGCGTCTCAACTGCCGTGATGAATATTATTTTTATCTGGCTTTGATAACAGAGAATCTGGAGCAGAAAGAGGAGCTTTATACAAAGGCTCTGGAGTACAATCCGGAATTTTTGGACGCTTACATTAACCGCGGTCTTGTAAAAAATGAGCTTCAAGATTACGACGGCTCATTGGAAGATTATGACAGGGCGATTGAGCTTGATTCAAAATGCGCCTTAGCTTACAACAACCGCGGATATACTAAGTATAAAAAACAGGATTACGAAGGTGCGCTCAAGGATTACAACAAGGCAATTCTTTTGAACCCTAAATTCCAGATGGCAATCGACAATAAAGCCAGACTGTTTCTTGATGTATGTCTTGAAGACGACAAAGATTTCAGTGAAAAATTTTACCTTAGCCTCGGTATCACAGACATTAACCAAGGTAACTTCTGCGACGGCGTAAGAAGTCTTAACGAAGTCTTGAAATTTAATGACAAATCAGCGCTTGCTTATTTTTACCTTGGAATCGCCTATCACAACCTGGGAAATACAGATAAGGCATTTGATAACTACACAAAAGCAATCGAGTGCGACAAGAATATGATTGATGCTTACTACAACCGCGGCCAGCTATTATTAAAAACAGACAAAAAACACGCATTAGATGATTTTGTCGCAGCAGTTGCATTGGATTCAGAATTCATTGATGCTTATTTTGCTATAGCCGTAATTCAAAAGGATTTAGGTCAGTACGAAAATGCTATCAAGAATCTCGATAAGATAATAGAGCTTGAACCACAGGCAGTTAACGCAAAAGCTTTAAAAAAACTAATACAGCAGAAATATATTAAATAGCTAAACTAAAACCTTGCTGTTAGCCTCGTCGTATTTTGTCTCTTTTATTTCTTTTGCAATATCAGGAAAGCTTATATTTGCAAGCAGGTAAGGTTTTAATAAAAGAATTCTGAATATAACCTGCAGAATATTTTTGACGTGAAATTTTTGGGCAATCGTCTCAAAAACAGAATCAAGTATCGGGGATTCCTTTGCCTTGATATAACTTTGTGCAATCTCCAATTCATCACCGGAGCCTGACATATAACACGCAATAAGTTCACACTCATCATCCGTAAGCGTTTCTATAGGCTTAGATAAATTCTCTTGTATCCAGCGGTATAATAGCGGAAGATTATAGATTATATCTTCGTGCTGAAAACTTATGTTCTGATTATAAAAATCCTGAGTAATGTTATAAATCAAAATCTGCATTGTCTGTCTTATTGAGACCATCTGGGTTCTAATGTCATCTGCGTTTTCGTACCAGGCTTCTCTGCTGATATTTTTAGTCGCCTCAATTCCTATATCAAAAAATATAAAATGGTCATAGCGATTGAAAATATCATTATCCTGGAGCTTTTGCTTGAACTTCTGAATTTGTTTTGGAAAGTCTTTTTCCCAATCAAACTTATCCAGATACGTTTTAATCGGTTTAGGCATATTTCTTATGTAATAAATAAGGTTAAGAAGCCATATAAGATTTATTTTCGAGTGAAAGTCGACCATTTTTTGCAAATCTTCTGCAGTGCAGTCAACGCCTTCTACTGCGAGCAGTTTTCTCATAGTAGTTATCTTGCGGTATCCAAGCTCTAAATCTTTTATATTTATATCCTTTATCATACGCCCTTCTTTTACTTAATAACTAACTCATACACTTCTAAACACATTATGTAGTAAATTAAAAAAATAACAATTCCCCAGGTGGGTAATGGCTCTTACTAATATTCGATTTTCACAAGCTTTGATATATTCTTAAGTTGATTTTTCTCCTCCATTTGGGGTATAAATTTATTATGAAGAGGATTCTTTTGGGAATAATAGCTGTATCATTGTGCCTGCCGCCGGTTCTGGCAGCAAATGACGACATTGTGACACTGGACAAAAACAGCGTCGAAAAACCTGCACTGGAAATAAATAAAACAACCAAACCCTTGCAGGGTTCTCTTCTTGTCAATGATTCGGAAGATTTAGCCCAAATCATTGAAGAGCAGAAAGACCATGATATCAAAGATCTGGAAGCGCTCTGGAAAGGTACTGTTGAAAATAATCAGGTAATCGGCTTTGCGCTCAAAAAGCTTGCCACTCCGGAATCTCAACGCAGAATTCATTCATCTTTGATGGCAAAAACTTTATCTGCAATTGTTGCCGGAGCATCTTTTGTACCGAGCCTTATGGGAGCGGATTATGCAATTCAGACCTCTGCTTTTTCAGCAGGAAGACTTGCACAGGGGCTTCTGAACAGAAAAAATGTTCCTCAGGAAACTCCGCTCACTGATACCGAGCTTATTGAACTTGCAAGCATGATTGAAGAGCTGCAAGATACTTTGATAAGCTCCTATTATAACTATAAAAATACGCTCACACAGCTCAAAGATACTCGCTCAAGAATGATTTTATACAGCAGAAATTATTCCAAAGCTCTTGAAAGTACAAACGTTTTGGAAATAGCAATCTCATCTTCTCTTTATGATTCAATGAGGATTCAGGAGTTTAACCTTGAACAGGCAGCAAAAAAATACCATATCCAGCTCCAGAGGCTTGCCGGTAAAAAGACTGTAGATTCGCTTGAGCTTTATCAATATGACTTCAATTCTGTTTTGTATAAAGCTCCGGGAAATAAAAAAGACGATAAGAAGGGAGGTTCAGGTGGCAAAAAATAAACTCGCACTTTTTCTTTTGTTAGTCCTGCTCTCTCAACCTGCGTTTGCAAAAATCCAGCTGGATGATGTAACAACGGTCAAAGAGCCGTTCTTTCGGCTTGGAACAACTGATATTCCTGAAAACAAAATTGATGTTAATGGGAAAATCGAAGTAAAACCAACAGTTTCTAAAGAAGAAAAATTCAATACAGGACTTACTTATGCTGATTTGAGCATAAAAAAAATGTCAACGGAAGTTTCTCAATCAGTAGATTCTGATTATAACGAAATGATGGAAGACTTGTCGTTACTATGGCAGGGTGCCGCAATGAAAAGTGACACAATCAAATTCGCAATATATAAATTATCTAATCCGGATAAAGACAAGCCAGATTCCAGCGCTGTAAAAAAAGTGCTTACAACAATCGCCGGAATGTCAACTTTCTTAGGCGCCGGAATGGGGAACCCTGTTCTTGCAAGTGCAGCGCTAATCGGCGGCAACACGCTCGGCATAATGTCTCAGGACACAAAAGCGCTTAATTACAAATACTCACAAGTCACAGATGCAGATATGATTATTCTTGTAAGAAAAGTCGAGGATTTGCAGCAAAAAGTTGTTGACATGTATTATGACTATATGACAGCAAAACAACTGTATGATATGACAACAGAAATGGTTAACCAGAGAAATAAGAACTATCAAAATGCCCAAAACCGTTCAAAAGAAGTCGTTTTAATCACGGATACCTTTTATCGTGAAGCCATGGACGAACAAATTAAGGCAAGGGGAAACTTTTTTGAAAAACGTTCACGCCTTGAACAACTTGTCGGAAGTGATATATTTCACCAGTTTGAATCCAGAGTAAATGAAAGAGACGGCAAAAGCATTGAAGATTAGCCCTTGTTTAGATTCAAAATATGTGGTATCTTAGGAATAAGAGAGTAAGGAAGTGTTATGTTTAGGAAGAACTTAGAACAGTTAGCTAATACAGAGCTTAAAGACAGGCTGGAAAGAATTTCGCAAGAAGAAGCAAGCCGGCATATGTCCTACTGTATGTCAACATCAAATGACTATGTTCTTCTCAAAAATGATATTCCATTAGATGATTTAAGCAACCCTCGCCAGGCTGTCAAGGATATGCTCCGAACAAATATTAAACACCCGATGGAAACAAACGATATTATAATCACTTTCGGAATCGGGCTTGGATATATGCTTGACGAAGTGTTTAATACATACCCTTCAAGAATATTTATCTATGAACCTGATGTTCAGCTTCTTAGATTTGTTTTAGCAAATGTCGATATCTCTGAACACCTAGCAAGCGGCAGGGTTTTCATATATAACGACATAAGCGAACTTATCAGAAAACTTGCATCTGTTTATATTACAAAAGACAAAGTCGAAATCGTTTATCTGAAAAACTATGCAGTCATAAAAAATCAAGAATTACTTGTGCTGACTCAAAAAGTTTATGAAACCTGCAAAAGTAAAATTGTCGACGTTAACACAATAAAACGATACTCGAAAAAATGGCTTATTAACACACTGAAAAATATCAGTACAATCAATAATTCAATCGGGTATAAGCTTAGTGACCTTGAAGGGAAATTTTCCGGCCAGACGGCATTAATCCTCGCGGCAGGCCCTTCTTTAGCTGAAAATATTGAAAAAATTAAAGCAAACAGAGAAAAATATGTTATATTTGCAGTGAATAAAGTTTTAAGATTTCTGGAAGCCAACGGTGTAACTCCGGACTTTGCGGTATGCCTTGACGCCGGCGGAATCAACGCAACTCTTACCGGGCTTGAAGACTTCTGCAAAAAAATGAATTGTATAATGGATTTAAAATCCGACTTCACACTGTTCGACAAAGGATTTAAGCGTTACTTTATTGCTTTTTCGGAAGATGATTTTGTCGTTAAAAAACTTTCTGACTACAACAAATTTATCAAACCGTACGAGTTTGGGGGTTCTGCAACCACAATGGCTCTTGTTGCCGCAGTAAAGATGGGATTTGCAAAAGTTATATTCTCCGGCCTTGATATGGCATTCAAAGACGGAGTAATATATTCAACCGGAGAAAAAATGAACAAAATCTCCGACACACAAATTACGGTCAGCAACGCAAGAAAAAATATCGTACAAGTTGAATCAGTAAACGGAACTATGGTTGAAACAAGAGATGATTATGCTGCATTCATACAACATTTTGCAATGCTGATTAAGGATTTAAACTACAGCGAAATCTATAACACAACATCTTTTGGTGCCAAAATCGAAGGAATGAAAAACCAGAGCTTCGAGACAATTCCTCTGGGCACACTTTCTAACGGTACGCCGATAATTCTCGGAGAAGCGTCTCCGTTTACTTTTGAAATCAAAGCATGGAGCCAAGAAGAGCTTCTTTTAATAAATAATGTGATTTCTATTCTTTCAAGAGGAATGTTCTCTCCGGCATTGGTATCAGCTATCGTAAAATCTTCACTTCTTTATCAATATATGCAGGCCGATATTCTAAAAGTTATGCAGTCAAGATTTTCAACCGACAACGCAGAAGGATTTATTGAAAACGCAAAAACTGCAATTAAAGACGTTATTGACCTTTTACAAAAAAACAGACTAATCTAGGGGAGGGACTATGGTAAAAAAGATTTTACTCACAATCCTGTTAACATTTATATCAATTCATACGGCAATGGCTGCAGACCAGATAAAAGTTGTTGCAATAGAAGAGTTTAAAACCACAGAACCTTCCGAAACCATTGATGTAAAAGTTCTTAAGGCATCTCCTCTTGGAAAATACGAGTTAAAAGAGAACTATGTCCTGCATTGCCAAGTGCTTAAAATAGTAGACCCTAAAAGGTTAAAAAGAAGCGCAAGTTTTTATGTGAGACCTGTTTCGTACACAACTCCTGACAATGACATAGTTAGAATCAGAGAAGAATTTTACGGAAAATATTCAAAACATGTATTATCTAAAGAAGAACTCAAAGAAATAGAGCCGGGTAAAGTTATCAAAGGCGCGGCGCTTACTGTCGGAAACTATTTTGTCAAGGGACTTTCAATCGGAGTATCTTTTGTAGAAGGTGTTGTTAAAAATGAAAAAGACAACCGCCTGAAATCCGGTGTTGTGAACGCGTACGAAGCTTCCCCGCTATCTTATGTTGAAGAAGGCCAGCAGCTTGATATTAAAGTCGGCGATGATTTCTACCTCGTATTCAAATACGATGATGATGAGGAAGGGGAAGAGCAGTCACAGCCTACAGAAGCCGGCAAAACAGAACCGATAGTTATTGAAGAATAACTAGAAGTGTCTTGCCTTGGGGTCAAGAAGCATATCTGCAAGTTTATCGGACCATTTAAATTCGCGTTTTCTTAACTTTTCAGACGCTTTAGTTTTGTCATATTCAACAAACTGGTGCTGAAAAACGCATTTTCCGTTTTCAACATTAACAATCAAATAGCAGGATTTAGGCTCCGGCGTGAAAGGTCTTCCAACACTTCCGTCATTCACTACGGTTTTTCTTGTCGAGGTCTGGAATCCGCAAGGAATGTGCGTATGTCCGCAGAGAATTACATCAGCATCAACATTCTCAATCATTTTTTCCACTTCTTCAATCGGCGTATCCGGCATAATATCTTCATTATTTTTTCTTGGAGAGCCGTGTACAAGGAGGAATTTAACCCCTTCTTCTTCCACTTCAAGCTGAATCGGAAGATTTTTCAAGAAGGCTTTTTGAGCAGGATTAATAATCTCAGCATCGTTTTTTAAAGCCTCTGACATAATAGGAGCTCGCTCTTTCATAGAGTTATAGAGATCTTCTGTGTAATCCGCAATCATAAGGTCAGTATTGCCTTGAATCATAACAAATTTCGGGTCATCTAATCTTCTCATAAAATATTCGATTGCATCCACCGGCTCAGGCCCTGCCATAGCGTAATCACCGAGTACAAATATTTTATCGCAGCCCTGCTTGTTGATATCTTTGATAACAGCTTCAAGTGCTTCCATATTTCCGTGTATATCTGACATAACCGCTATTTTCATTCATATACTCCTTTTAATTTTTATTCCGTCTCCTTGGTGGAGAAGGGGTGTTAACCACACTATATTTGAGAAAACGGCATAAATACCATAAACATCGATAATGTGTTTATATATTAAGCCTACTTTGTTGATTATACTTTGTCAATATTATTATTGCCAGCCAAAATTAAGTTATGATAAAATTGAATTATGATAAACAGAAGAAAAAGCAGACAAATTTCTATTGGTAATATAAAAATCGGAGGGGATGCACCGATTTCTGTTCAATCTATGTGTAACACAGATACCAGAGACGTTGCCACAACTCTTGACCAGATTAGCGAGTTGGCGTCCGCCGGATGTGAGATTGTACGCCTTGCGGTTCTGAATAAGGACGCGGCAGCTGCGATTAAAGACATTGTTAAAAAATCTCCGGTTCCTCTTGTTGCGGATATTCATTTTGATTACCGCCTTGCGCTGACCTGTATTGAAAACGGAATCCATGCCTTGAGGATTAACCCAGGAAATATCGGTAAAAGGGAACACACAATAAAAGTTGTCGAGGCTGCCAAAAGCCATAATGTACCGATTAGAATCGGAATTAACGCGGGTTCTCTGGAAAAAGAATTTGCTCAAATGGATATTCCGCTTTCAGAAAAAATGGTTTTGAGCGCCCTGAGGCATGTAGAAATTTTAGAAGATTTAAACTTTTACGATACAAAAATCTCACTTAAATCTTCTGATGTCCTCACAACAATAGACGCGTATAAATCCATAGCTGCAAAAGTAGATTATCCGCTCCACCTTGGAGTGACAGAGGCAGGAACGTTAAAGTCCGGATTAATAAAATCCTCAATCGGTCTTGGTACACTTTTAAGCGAAGGAATCGGCGACACTATAAGGGTTTCATTAACCGAAAATCCTGTTGAGGAAGTTCACGCCGGATTCGGTATCTTAAAAGCGCTTAATTTGAGACAAAAAGGGGTGAATTTTATTTCATGCCCAACCTGCGGGAGAACCCAAATCGACCTCATCGGGCTTGCAAAGCAGGTAGAAGAAAGATTCAAAAATCTGGATTTGCCTATAACAATTGCGGTCATGGGATGTCCTGTAAACGGCCCGGGAGAGGCAAGACACGCGGATTTTGGAATTGCAGGAGCAATAAAGGAAGGATATATTTTCAAAAAAGGAGAAATTATTGCAAGAGTTCCCGAATCCGACTTGATTAATTCTTTAGAAAATATTATAATGGAATCATATAGTTCAGTTAAATAAGAATGGGTGTTATGAGAAGAAATTTATTTTTATTATTAGCTTTATTTACAGCTTTATGTATCAATGTACGTGCGGAAGTTACACCGCAGCAATTAACAGATCCTGAGTATATTATTAATAACGGTTACTCAGAAGCTACTGCTGAAGAAGTATTTTTACTTAAGAATCGTGTAAGTGGCCAGCCTTGCGAGCCATTGTATGAAAAATCTCAAAACAAGTTTGTAAGAGCCTGCAAGAGATTCTATTCATACCTTGACCCTGCAGTAGACAGTGAAGAAAGACTTCACCACGATATCAAAATGTCACCGCACTATACAGATTTGTAATCGAAAAAGCGCCCCATCTGGAGGCGCTTTTTTTGTAGTATAATATTTGGCATGAACAGATTTAGATTTTTAACATCAGGTGAAAGCCACGGCAAATGTCTTAATGCCATAATCGAGGGAATTCCTGCGGGGATTAGAATCAAGGCTTCTGTTATAAATGAAGACCTTGCGCGTCGTCAGGTCGGCTACGGCAGAGGCGGCAGGATGAAGATTGAGCAGGATACCGTTGAGATTAAATCCGGCGTAAGATTTGGGAAAACCACAGGTGCGCCGATTTGTCTTGAGATAAAAAATAAAGATTTTGAAAACTGGCAGGATGTTATGAATGTTGAACATCAGGATTACCCTGCACAGGAAACTTTAAAGAAGATTGAAGAAAAGGCCTTCACAACAGTGCGTCCCGGGCATGCCGATTATGCCGGCTCTGTTAAGTATAATTTTACGGACTTACGAGACGTGCTTGAACGCTCAAGCGCAAGAAAGACCGCAATTGAGGTCGCCGTTGGCTCGGTTGCAAAACAGATTCTGAAAGAATTTGGCATAATGGGATTTTCTCATGTCATTCAGATTGGAAATGTAAAACTTGATTTTTACCCGAAAACTTATACGCTGATTAAGGAAAAGGCCGAAAAATCCGACGTACGCTGTGCGGATGACTTGACTGCGGATAGAATGCGAAATGCGATAGATGAAGCTGCTCAGGCAGGCGACACATTAGGCGGAAAGTTCGAGGTAATATTCGGGAATCTTCCTGTCGGCTTAGGCTCATACGTTCACTGGGACAGGATGCTTGACGGAAGGCTGGCGCAAGCAGTGATGAGTATTCCTGCGGTTAAGGCTGTGGAAGTCGGCGCAGGTGTTGAGGCCGCATCTTTAAGAGGGTCTCAAATGCACGATGAAATTTTTGTTAAAAACAAAACCATCTACAGACAAACAAATAACGCCGGCGGTATTGAAGGCGGCATGACAAATGGAGAAGCTATTGTTGTCAGAGGAACAATGAAGGCGATTCCTACTATGCGTAAGGCGCTTTCTACCGTTGATATTAAGGATATGAAACCTGCAAGTGCGCATTTTGAGCGCTCTGATACCTGTGCTGTTCCTGCTTGCGCGGTTGTTGCAGAGGCAAGAGTTGCGATAATACTTGCAGATGAGCTTCTGACAAAAATCGGCGGAGATAATTTTGTTGAAATGAAGGAGCACTATGGGCTCTAATATTGTTTTAATCGGCATGCCTGCAAGCGGAAAGACAACTATTGGAACTCTGCTTGGAAAGGAGCTTGATGGGTATACGCTTTTTGATACAGACAGTATTATCGAAAAAACAAACGGCATGACAATTAGCGAAATTTTTAAGCAATTTTCTGAGGATTATTTCCGAAAGCTTGAATATGACACAATCAAGATGGTTTGCACAGGGAAAAATAAAATAATTTCAATCGGCGGCGGCGCGTTTGAGAATCCGGATAACAGAGCGACTTTGCTCAAATTCGGAAAGGTGTTTTATTTGAAATCTGACCTTGATGTACTATATTATAGAATATCAAGCGATTCAACAAGACCGCTTTTGCAAAAAGAAAATCCAAGAAAAATACTGGAAAATATGCTCTTAAGAAGAGAAGAAAATTTTAAGAAAGCGCATTATACTGTAGATACAAGCTCTTTAAGCGAAGATGAAATTGTAAGGTTTATAATCAATGAGGCAGACGCTAAAAGTTCAGATTAGTGAAAAAAACAGAGAATATAACATTGAAATTTCTGACTGCAGTTTTGAAAAATTAAAACAGCAGATTGATGAGGCTACGAAAAATCAGAAACGGCTTTTTGTAATTTCAAAAAAAGTTTACGAACTCTATTATTGCTATTTTAATTTTTCAGAGGATGAAATTCTTATCCTGAAAGACGGAGAACGTGAAAAAAACTTTAAGAATTATCTAAAAATCATGAAACGCGCCTCAGAAGTCGGTTTGACAAGAGGGGATGTAATGATAGCTCTTGGAGGCGGAGTTGTCGGTGATATAACAGGATTTGCCGCCTCAACTTATATGAGAGGAATTGATTTTATCCAGATTCCGACAACACTCCTTGCCGCGGTAGATTCGTCTGTCGGAGGCAAAACTGCCATTGATCTGGATGAGGCAAAGAATATAATGGGAACATTTTATCAGCCAAAAGCTGTTTTTATTAATATAAATTTCCTTAAATCTCTCGATAAGCGCCAGTTCCTTTCAGGAATGGGAGAAGTGTTAAAATACGCATTTATAGAAGAAAACTGCGGGTACAAACATTCGCTGTTTCTGTTTGAATTTTTAACGCTCGGGTGCGAAAAGATTATGCAAAAAGAACCGCTAACGCTTGTCAGAATGATTGAATACTGTCTTAATCTAAAAATCAGCGTTGTTAATCAGGACGAAAAAGAAGGGAATTTGAGAAAAATTCTGAATTTCGGGCATACTCTTGCGCACGCTTTAGAAACCATAACTAAGTATAAAAAATACACACACGGAGAAGCTGTTGTTTACGGCATGTATTTTATGCTCAAATGGGCGTATGAAAAACAGTATATCAGCTATTCATATTACCGCTTGTCGACAGAACTTTTAGGAAAATACGGGTTTAAACCGCTTAGTAGAAAATATCCTGTCGATAAGTTGATTGAAATTATGAAAAAAGACAAAAAGGCAACAGCCGACAAAATTACTTTCATTGTTCCTTGCGACAAGAAAAAAGTTAAAGAGATAAAGCTTCTTCCTCAGGAAGTTGAATATATGTTTGGTTAACAGAGGTTTTTTATGCAGGAGAGAATTATTGAAGTATACGCCGGGGCTTACGCAAGCGGAAAGTCAGAAACCGCAATAAATCGAGCAAGACAATTTGCAGCCGCAGGGAAAAACATAACTCTTGTTGACCTTGATACAGTTGAACCTGCGTATACTCTGCGTCCTATTGCCGGTGAATTGCAAAACTTGGGAATAAACGTTATCACACAGCCTGATAATTTCGGACTCGGCGAAGCTGCAAGTTACGTTACTGCAGCCCAGACAAATTGCCTGGCAGCGGAAGGTGATATCATTATTGATGTCGGGTACGGCGCAGGCGGACTGGATATTTTAGATATTATTAATAATATTGATGAAGAAAAAAATATTCAGATATATCTTGTAGTAAACACCTCCAAATTTGAAACTTCAAGCGTAGACAATATTCTGGAATACGTAGATTTCGCAAAAGGAATGGAACTGCGCCCTTGGAAAAAGTTCTCGGGATTTATTTCCAACACACATTTTGGTGATGAGACAACAAAAGAAGATATAATCAACGGCTACACCAAGCTTAAACAAGCCGCTGAGATTTTGAATCTTCCGATACGTGCCATCGGGGTAGACGAAAAACTTGCATCGGATTTTGATTTAACTTATGACGGAGTGGATGTTTGGGTATACAGACGTATGATGCCCAAGGCTTTTTGGTAAAGCATAAACACAGCAAAATGCGTATTTTGTTGTATTTAGTAGAGTCTTTGAGGGTATGAAATACCTTTCTATGTCTCTTATTCATCATTTTGGCTTGTTCATTTTCTCTTCTTTTTAGGCAAAAAAAAGAAGAGAAAACAGAACCAAAAGAGAAGAAAAAAGCTGTTGTTTTCTACATTTTCGCTATCGCTCAAATGTGGTTTGCCATTGGGCTTTGCCCAATCTTTCACGCACGCTATGGTTCGCTTTGCTCACACGCGTGCGAGGAACAGCACCCACCCTTAATCCCTGCCTTACAGGGGAGGGGAACATGCTCAAAACATAAAAGCGAGCGTGCGACGAAGTCGCGATAGCGAGCAAAAGAGTGCGGGCCATGCCCGCTAAAGGTTTAATTCACGCCCGTAAGGGCGTAGGAACAGTGCGTGTTTCTCTTTCTTTTCGTACTTTTCTTTCTCTTTACATCGCAATAAAAGAGAAAGAAAAGTACAAACAAAAATATCTCATACAAAAAAATAATTTATATAAATACAACAAAATACACATTTTGCAATATTGCAAAATAAAAACAATATATTAACACATAACAATCCAGAGCAGGCTTCTTGAAAGCCTGCCAAAATATATCCCAATCATTGAAAAGAATATATCATATAAAACCTGAACCCCGCTTTGAGAAGAAATCCAGCTTGTAATCAAATACATCGGAGCATGACGAAGCGTTGCAACAAAGAGCATATAAAGGATTCCCAATATGTGAATAGTCACAACCCCCATAATCGCAATTAGGAATATCCTCAAAAAATCGGTTTTGCCCTTCAAGAGTGTGCCCGCAAAGAATATCGCGGGAATAAATGCCAGAATATATCCGAATCCATATTCAAACATATAATCAATTCCGCCTCCGAGCGCAAAAATCGGGAAGAACAAGCCCAGAATAATATACATTAATATCGAAAGTATCCCGAATTTTCTGCCTAAAAGAGCAACGATAAAAAATACTACAGGGATTTGAGGAATATACTTGTATGATTTTATAAAATGATGCAGAATCTCATGGTCGCTTACATCCCCGGAGAGGAAAGTCAAGGTATCCAGAGGAATGTAAGGATGAATTATCGTAACCTGTGTAAACGTTGCAACTATAATAAACAAAACACAAAGGCAGGTTAAAATAAGCGTACCTAAAGTAACTTTAATAGGCTCGCCTTTGTATTTAAAACTGTCTATCTGTTTTGCAACCCTTTTACTCATTTTATTTCAATTAATTTTTGTAATTTCTCTATGTTTTCCTGATACTTAAGTTTAAATTTGTCATAAAAAATATTTTCAGTCCACATAATAAGCGCATCTTCATTATTGTCCTGATAATACCCTTTTCTGGTTCCGAGAGACTGGAATCCGTATTTTTCGTATAACTTTATTGCAGGAGTATTAGATACTCTGACCTCCAGAGTTAAATACTTCACCCCATCTTTGTAACAATCTTCTATCATCCTGTGAATAATTGCTTCCCCGATATGGTTACGCAAAAACTTTTTCTTCACAGCAATAGTAGTTATATGCCCTTCATCAATAATATGCCAGGTTCCGGCATATCCCGCAAGTTCCCCTTCCGGAGTTTTTGCGACATAATATTTTGCAAGATTATTTGACATCTCGTCATAAAAAGACGATTTTGCCCAGTGATGCTTACCATAGGCCTCTTCCTCAATCTCGACGACCTTGTCAATATCTTCACTGCGCATTTTCGTAATATAGATTTCTGAAACTTTTACTAAGGACATAAACTTTCCCAATCAATATCGTCTTCTGTTTCTTCGCCCGGCTCAACTATATGGTCGCCGTCCTCCAGCATTAACATAAGGGATAAACGAAGCTGTTTTTTGTAATTTTCAAGCGCCTTTTCCCTTGTTTTTGCGCAAAAAGCAAAACTAGGAATCTCCTTAATTTCAATATAATGATAAGGGTTACCGTTAAAATCCAAATCAGTACCCTCAATCAAAGTCCAATCAAGATTCATATAATAATCTAAATCTTTTTTAGTCATCTAAAGACCTCTCACTTAGCGGCTGCTTTATCATAATACCTTCTCCGCCTATCACATTTGCCTGTTTTCCGTTTATATACAAGTATGCAGGCTCGTTTGTATTAGCCTTTACAGTCTTAATAAGCTGTC
Source organism: Candidatus Gastranaerophilales bacterium (assembly GCA_944323265.1). Taxonomy (GTDB): domain Bacteria; phylum Cyanobacteriota; class Vampirovibrionia; order Gastranaerophilales; family Gastranaerophilaceae; genus CAG-196. Next base: position 33,611 of record CALURX010000006.1, on the reverse strand, counting down.
CTAATCTTACATACAGGCTTTCAGCTCCGCCACCGCCTTCAAATGCAGAAGAAAGGTCAATCAAAACACTTCCTTCGCCATCCCTTATTGAAAGGATTTTTGTTCCCGGCGGAATTTCCGACGTGAACCCTTTTGATTTTTCCCAATTAGAAGGAGCTTTTATAAGTTCTTTTATCGCAAATTCAAAACAAGATTTTTCCACAGCCGTGTCACACTGCCTGTTAACAGAACGCAGCTTGCCGTTTGAGTCAGACACAAAAATCTTAACTGTCTTAACTTCGTGTTTTTCATTATCAACAGGAGGCTGCGGCTCCTCAACAAGCGGCGGAAGCTCCTGTATCTCAGAATCAGGCGTTTTATTTGTAAAATCAAAACTAAATCCGTCTTTGTTAAAAAACGAAAAGTAAACGTAAGCAACCGATATTACAATCAGAATGAACAAACCAAGCTTTTGGGAAAAATTCATAGTTTAGTCTCCTTCTACAAATATTTTACCATTAATTTGCACTTTGTTATCAACAATATTTACATTTTCGAGTTTAGCGTTACATTTCTTTGTATCAAGCAGTTTTAAGGTAAAATCAAGCGGGTTCAGCAGGTTAATCAAATTTGCAACCTTGCTGGTAGACAGGTTTCCGTACACACTGTCAACTTTTACGTTTGCAGCTTGAATTTGCCCATCCTGAACCTTGAAATCAGATGATGATACAAAAACCCTGTTTTTAGAAGACGGTGCTATCGGGAAATTATACTCGGTCAGAATATAAATCCTGTTGTTTCTGATTCTTGTGCTTACATCGGTAATCTGGAAGAGCGGATACGCTATATCATTAACTTTGTTCAAAACTTTCTGGTAATCACTGTGCTTGAGAGCAACATTCATAGCCTCTTCCGAAAACTTGAGTTCATAAGCAAACTTCATATCAGACTTAAACGCCGGAGGGTCTTGGGTGTAGTCAATATAGTTATAATCGCTCAGAGTCCTAAGCTCTATATAATCAAGCGGTATCTCCTCAATTACGACATCGCTTCCGGTGATTTCAAGGTATTTAAAAATACCTTTCTTCATACTTGATAGAGTATATCCGGTAAACTTCACATCAAAATCAGCGCCTGTATCTTTTTTCAAAGATTTTTTGATAACTCTTTCCGCCATACTCTCTGCAATCGGATTCATAATCGCAAAATGCTTGTGATTCTTCAAATATTCCTGCGAGTATTTATCCTGAGCAAACACCATACCTGATGTCATAACCCCTAATGTAAGGAGTAATAATAAAATCTTTTTCATATCCTAATTCCTATTTAATTTGTGTTTTCCTGAACTCCCTTAAAGAATTCATCCGTAATAATTTGGGAGTATTTTTTCTTTTCACCGATAGAAAGCGCCAGTTTTTCCGCTCCGTCAGACGTTGTAACACTTGATACTACGCCTGATACATCAGAAAACGGAAGCTTTGTAACCTTTGCCTCAAATTTGGCATAAGGAACATCTTTGCCGTACACAAGCATTGTTCCTCTGTCAGTAATCTTGATATCCTGAACGGTTATTGCCTGATATTTAAATTTGTCTGCTAAATCCTTAAGTTTTTTATCAACTTCGCTGCTTTTTATATCAGACTGAGTGAGCAGCGGTTTTTTGCCGGAATCAACAATAAGCATTTTCTGCCCGGAAGCTTTATGTTCCGCAAGCACGGCCTTGTATCCTGCAAGGTTAACAGCGTTATCAATCTGAAACTCCTCATTTAGATTAGAAAAATTCCCGATTTTCTTTGCACTTTCGAACGCATGTTCCTGAATAAAGTTTGTAACGCTAACTTTTACAGCCTCAACATACTTCTGTCCGCCGATTGCATTAAACCCGATAAATGCGAGAACAAGAAGAAAAGCGTTAAAAATTATCTTTATTAATTTAAACATTACTTGCACCCATTTTAAATCTTATGTACAATTATAACTATGTCAAAGCCTGAAATCAATCTTGTTAATACATCAGATGTAGTAATTGAAGACGCAACACCAGCAATGCAGAGGTATCTGGAAATAAAGAGGGAGAATCCTGATTGCCTGCTTCTCTATAGAATGGGAGACTTTTACGAGACTTTTTTTGAGGATGCAGTTGTTCTCTCACGCGAACTTGAATTAACCCTCACAGGTCGAGACTGCGGTGCAAAGCTCGGCAGAATTCCGCTTGCCGGGATTCCTGTAAAGGCGCTTGAGGGATATCTGGAAAAGCTTGTTGCAAAAGATATAAAAGTTGCAATATGCGAACAGCTTGAAGACCCGAAATTTGCTAAAGGAATCGTAAAACGCGGGGTTGTAAGAATTATTACCGCAGGAACAATTCTTGAAAGTAATTTTCTGAACCAGAACAGCAATAACTATATGTGCGCCTTGTTTAAAAGCGACAAAAAATGGGGTTTTGCGTACACAGATATTTCTACAGGCGAGTTTAAAGCAACAGAGGTTGATTATGACACATTATTAACAGAGCTTGCAAGGATTCAACCGGCAGAGGTTATTGCACAAACTAAAAAAATGAAACTCCAGCCGTTCCAGATTGTTCCGGAAGAGACGGTTGATCTGCCTGATGAAATTTTGAATAATTATAACTGCTCAAAAGTCCCTTCTAAAGTATTTGAGGAGAGTTTTGCGCAAAACAATCTTAAACAGGTTTTTAAAATAAATGATTTGGACGCAATTGGATACGGCACATGTAAACTCGGATTCCGTGCTGCTGCCGGACTGCTCGCATACATCTGGGAGAATCTTAAAGACGGATTTCCGAAATTCGAAAAAATCGAAACTTATGAACTTTCAGAGTTTGTGGCAATAGATGCTAACACAAGAAAAAATCTTGAACTTACGGAAACTTTAAGAGAAAAAAATAAATACGGCTCGCTTTTGTGGGCAATAGATAAAACGACTACAAATATGGGAGCAAGACTTCTTAAATCCTGGATATGCCAGCCTCTTAAGGATTTAAATAAAATTTTAAAACGTCAGGAAATTGTAAAAAAACTTGTTGAGAATTCTTCTGCAAGATTTGAACTTGAAAAACAACTGCGCGGGATATATGATATACAGCGCCTTTCAACTCGCCTGAGCAACGGAAGTGCAATGCCAAGAGATTTTCTCGGGCTTAAGGTTTCCCTGCAGGCACTTCCTGATTTGGTAAAAACCGCAAAAGATGCCGGGCTTACGACTTTTGCAAAGATTGAGGAGTCGCTTGAAAGTATTTCTGATTACGCAGAACTTATTGAACAAACGATTCGCGATGATGCGGGTATTGTAATTAAAGAAGGCGGAATAATAAAATCCGGAGTAAATACAGAGCTCGATTACTTGAAAGACTTGATGTACAACGGCGAAGCCTGGCTTAAAGAGTTTGAACAAAGAGAAAAAGACCGGACAGGAATCAATTTTCTTAAAGTCGGATACAACAAAGTTTTCGGCTACTATATTGAAATTTCAAATTCCAACCTTGATAAAGCACCCGCGGATTATGTAAGAAAACAGACGCTGACAACCGGTGAAAGGTTTATTACAGACGAACTTAAAAGACATGAAGATGAAGTTTTAAACGCTCAAGTTAAAGCTTTTGAGCTTGAATACAAACTGTTCTGTGATTTTAGAAATTATTCAAAAGAATTTGTTACTCTAATTCGCGATACGGCTGAATGTATTGCGGAATTAGACGTATTCACCTCTTTTGCATTAACAGCGGTTGAACAGAATTATGTTTGCCCAGAACTTAATGAAAGCGGAGATTTTATCGTAAGAAACGGACGACATCCGGTTCTTGAAAAGATTCTTCCTCTCGGGACTTATGTTCCTAACGATATTGAACTATCAAGTTCTGATAAGACAAAAACCCAGTTTATGATTTTGACAGGGCCTAACATGGCAGGTAAATCAACTTATATGCGCCAGAATGCTTTGATTGCAATTCTTGCCCAGATAGGTTCTTTTATTCCTGCGGATTACGCTGAAATAGGAATTGTTGACAAAATCTTTACCCGCGTTGGTGCAAGCGATGATTTGACACTCGGGAAATCAACGTTTATGGTTGAAATGACCGAGACAGCTTATATTTTAAACAGCGCAACAGACAGAAGCCTTATTCTAATAGATGAAATCGGGCGCGGAACAAGCACTTATGATGGTGTTGCGATTGCCTGGTCAGTTGCGGAATATATAGCAGGAAAAATCGGAGCAAGGTGTATTTTTGCAACACACTATCATGAACTCAACGTAATGACAAAGACTTTTCCGCAGATAAAGAATTACAGGATTACAGTAAGCGAAGAAAACGGCGAAATCGAATTTTTGAGGAAAATTGTTCCCGGGGGCGCAAGCAAGAGTTATGGTATCCAGGTTGCAAAGATGGCAGGGCTTCCGAATTCTGTAGTTAAACGCTCAGAAGAACTAATGAGCAAAATGCAGAGAGATTTCTCTAAAAACCTTGCGGGACGCAAAAAAAGTACAGAACCGGAAATCGAGGCTCCGCAGCTTAATCTGTTTTAGAGACCTTTGCTGTATGAGTGCTCCAGCTTTGATTTAATCATTTTCATCTCTTCTCTTGTAAGAAAAGATGAAAATCTCATAAACTCATACATAGCGTCTTCGTAAGAATACTGCCTTCTTTCGACTTTCTGCAGCCATTCTCTAACCTCTTTTGTCATCATACCAGAGTAAACCTCAAAACTTTTGTGCCGTTAACTTCAACTTCTTCATTCCACATATATTGCGGTCGCACCCAAACATCACCGTTTTTGACAGACTTATACACAATCATATCTTCTCCTGTCTCAGAATGTCTGGCAAGGGCAATAATTTTATAAATGTTGCCTTTATAATGTCTGTAGATTCTTCCGACTTCTATAATCTGTTCCATATAATTATTATACTCTTAAGTTTGCAAAATTTTTTTTGTATCCTTACTCTGTAACATGTCTTAATAAAAATAGATTCTTAAGCAATTTTTTTTATAAAATATACTTTATATTCATGTAGCAGGTTAAAGGTGATATTGTTATGTCTATGGGTAACTATTACAGCATGAATAATCAGATGTATTTTAAAAACCCCGGTTTTAAAAATACACAACAGGCTGAAGGAGAAACGCCAGCTCTGGCAAAGCCCTTGGAAAAAGTTGAAACCGCCATCAATAACACTGTTGATAGTTTTGTTAAAACTAGCGAGAATGAAGAGAAAAAACAATCAAACAGAACTGCAATTGCCGTAGGCAGCAGCGTACTTGTGCTTTCCGGGCTTGTAGCTTTATTGAACCCAAAGTTTTCAGGCAAATTTATTAATCGTTTGAAAAACTGGTCAACAAAGACCGGTGCAAAGGTTGATAAGAACAAAAATGATTTTTTGAAAAGCAAATTTTACGCAGGAGTTTCTAAAACATTAAAGAATGTTGTAGATGCTTTCCAATTTACAAACAGTATGAACGCAGCAAAGGATGTTGGGTTCAAGTGGTTATGCACAGCTGAAAAATTTGGCGGAGTTAAAGACAAGACAACGAGAAGTGTTTTGCAAACCTGCGATAAGGGTTTTAGAAAAGTAATGTCAAAAGTTCATAACTCTATTACAAACTGGTTTGACAGCGTAAGTAAACACACAGTTCAAGGAAAATATAAACAGGCCAGAAAAAAAATGGATTCGCTTGACGATTTGATAAGAAGTTACAGAAATAAACTGACTCCAGAAGAACGGATGAAGGTTGATGCAAAACTTCAGGAAATCATATCTGCAAGAGAATACTTCTCTGCCTCACAAACAGGAGCGCGGCTGAAAAATCAAGAGAAAATAATGTCTAACCTTGAACATGATTTTACTGCTAAATTAAAAGATTTCGCGGGTAATTTTCAGGGGCCGAAATCTCATGGCACATTCAAAGAAAAATTAAAACACAATGTTGATAACATAAAAGATAACATGTCTTACTGGGCAGAAGATATGCTTATGCCCGAGCGTAACAAACTTGAACAGGAAGGACAGGTTGTCGTAAACAGTATTATGGGCGGTGCAAAGGCTCAAAAAGGAAAATATGAAGAGATTCTTGAAATCCTTGCACCTCATCTTAGTGCAGATGAAAAACATGTACTTGAAAGCAGTTTGCATAAAGCAGGAAAGAAATTAAGAAAAGCAAACCACAGTGAAAGTGTAGAATATTTTGATAAAAAACGTGACCTAATGCTAGGCGGTGCTCCGACAGATATTCTGACCGGGCTTGGCATGGTCGGTCTTAGCGGAATTGCAGTCGGCACAGCTCACAGCAAAGAGGACAGAATTTCGCGTGCGCTTACATTAGGATTTCCGGCAGTCGCAGGTATCGGCGCTTCATTAACCCTGACAGCTATGTTATTCTCAGGAGTTCAGGGCATGATTTACGGTTCTCTTGCAGGCGTGGCTCTGAGTAAAATCGGAAGCGTCGCTGATAAATATTTGACACCTAAAAAACCTGATATACAACTTGCCCAAACAACGGAGGTTATAGCCAATGCTTAACGTAATTTTTCAACAATTTTTAGAACATTTTGTTTCAATGTTTCGTAATCCTTGTTATTGTCGAGTAGAAAATCCCAGTCTTGAATATCATCTAAATCAACTTCAGTAATGTCGTTTTCCCCAACAAGCTTGCCGCCTCTTGCTTCTCTTACCTCGCGTGAAGCTTCAACTCTTATGGATACGGCGCCTGCTGCTTTAAAAACCTCGTATTCGTGTTTTATCCTGACATCTGTTACAACGATATTACCTTCCTGCGAAATAATTTTTTCAAGCCAATAATCCGGGCTCCGGCTTCGTCCCCAATTCCCGAGGTCAATTAAACCCTGACGGTATTTAGATTTATTATTTTCAATCTCGTCAAATGTTAAATCATTCAGCTTTGCATATTCAATCTTAATAATATCACCCATCGCAAAGCGCCTAAATTCCGGCATGGCTTCCATAAGGATTTTTGCAGCCGTATCTTTGCCGGAATACTGTTTGCCTGAAAAAATAATTATTCTATCTGCCATAATTAAAATCTAACATGGAAATGTGAAGTTGAGAAGAGAATTCCCCTTTATAAATTTTTAGAGTTATACTAAATATATGAAAATAAGAGAGTTAATTGAAGCAACAGGGGCAGAAATAATTAAACCTGTTGATTTGGATAAGGAAGTAAAAATATCTACAGATACGCGCACAATAAGCGAGGGCGATTTTTATCTTCCGCTCAAAGGTGCAAACTTTGACGGCGAAAAGTTTATCCCCTCTGCGCTTGAAAAAGGCGCCGCTGGCGCGTTTTGCACAGGAGATGCAGGACACCTCAAGGTTAAAGATACCCTTATAGCCTACCTTGAGCTTGCAAACTACAGGCGCAAAAAGATTAACCCGACTGTAGTTGCAATCACGGGAAGTTCCGGGAAAACGACAACCAAAGAATTAACTGCGTCTGTTCTCGGCGAAAAATTTAAAACCTTCAAAACTCCGCTCAATCACAATAACGAAGTTGGTCTTTGCCAGACAATATTTGAAATGCCTGACGATACGGAGGTTTTGATACTTGAGATGGGAATGCGCGGATTGGGCGAGATTGAACTTTTGTCAAAATACGCGGAGCCGGATATTACTATAATAGCAAACGTCGGCACGGCGCATATAGGGCGTTTGGGCTCAAGAGACAATATTGCAAAAGCCAAGTGTGAAATTGTTAAACATCAGCGCGGAAATGTTTTTATTGCGCATGATGATGAATTAATCAAAAAAACGGTTCAATTTAGCGGCGAGAAAATTTATTACTCAATAAAAGATGTTAAAATTCTGGAAAAAACCGCTGCGTATTCAAAATTTGAGTACAAAAATAATCTCTACGAACTCAATATCGGCGGGGATTACAACATTGAAAATTCGCTTGCGTCAATCAATGCAGGGATTGTATTAAAAATGACACCTGATGAAATTAAAGAAGGCTTAAAAAAATACAAACCTATTGAAAAGCGCTGGGAGAGCGTAAATGCCGGAAGGTTTAAGATTATCAATGACAGCTATAATGCCAATCCGGAATCAATGCGTGCGTTTATTGATACAATCGCGGAGCTTTATAAAAATTACACAATAATTCTCGGAGACATGGGCGAACTCGGAGAGAAAGAAGCCGATTACCACAGGGAGCTTGGAGAATATATTAATACCCAAAAACTTGCTGATAATACGGAGATTATATCAATCGGCAAGCTTTCCAAAAACATTACGGATGCGATTAACAAATTTAGAACAAAGCATTTTGACACGATTGAAGAGGCAGCTCCGTATATCAGAGAAAATGTAAAACCGGAATTGATTTTCTTGAAGGCTTCCCGAAGCATGAAATTTGAGAAAATTATAGAAAATCTTAGCTGATTTTGTGGGACATGCCAACTTCTTTACAAAACTTTACCTCATAAAATTCCATGAAAACATGCCGGTGGCATGGTTTTCGCCCCAAAAAAATCCCTGTAACCATGTGATTATCGGGGAAAAGCATGCGCCGAAATAGGCAAGGTCAATAAACTTGGGCGATTTTCTTTTATTACAAAAACGTTACAATTTAGATTTTATGGGTTGTAAAAGCTCGCTTAAGCCATATAATAAGAATATAGTTAGAAAATTTCTACTGGGGAAGAGGAGATAATACTAACGTATTATCAATAGTAAACAGAAAATAAAATTTGGAGGAATAAGTGTTTAAGAGTCGTGATATGGGAAGAGCTATTGCCGTAAAGAGATGGACGCCTACGGCATTAGAGTGTTATAAACGCGGATGTGTGTGTGAAGGCTGCTTTTATAGTGATTTTTTTAGTGCAACAGCACAAAAATGCCAGATGAAGGCTGCTGTTTTAGAGCTTGTAAGAACAATCGGCACTCCTAATGTGGAGTTACCACAGATTTTAGAATAAGTTTAGAAATTTTATGCAGTAAAAAGTTGAGGGGAAATTATAAATTGATTTCTTCTCAACTTTTTGGCTTTATTACGCTATAGGTTAGAGTAGAAACTTCAATCTTGTGAGAGGAAAAATAAGTGAAAGCTCACACAAAGACCACCCTCCCTTCGTAGGACGCCAGAACTGTAGTTCTTACTATACTAGCACCCACCCTTACTCCCTCCCTCAAAAGGGAGGGAGACATTCAGACTTGTAGTTTCCACCAACCGGCTCAAAATATATTTACCCACTCCCTCCGTAGGACGCCAGACCTGTAGCTCTTACTATACTAGCACCCACCCTTACTCCCTCCCTCAAAAGGGAGGGAGACATTCAGACTTGTAGTTTCCACCAACCGGCTCAAAATATATTTACCCTCCCCCCCCTTTAAAAAAGGGAAAAAATGTTGTACAATAGAAGGGTAACATTAGGAGGTGTAAATGCATATACACGTAAACGGTAAGAACATTGAGATTACAGACGCTATCAAAGCTTATGTAAAAGAAAAAATCGGCAGGGTAGCAAATCATTACGACCAAATAGTCGGTATTGATGTTATTCTATCGGTAATCAAAAACCCTGCAGCAACCGGCAAACACGTGGCAGAAGTATCCTGCAAAATGAACACCGGCGCTGTTCACTGCGAAGAATCTGCAGAATCTATGTATGCAAGCATTGATTTGTTGGCAGACAAGCTTGACAGGCAGGTTAAGAAGTTCAAAGACAAGGCATTATCTTCTGACAAGGCAAGCATCAGAAACACAGATGCCGCCGAATCTCAAGAAACGGCTTTGGAAAGCTAAGGAATTTTGCAGAAAAAAAGAGGGTGCACCGACTAATATGCAGCTGTATAAGGGTTTTAGATAAATTGGAAAGTGAAACAGATTGAAGTATGATTAACAGCAAAAAAGTCGCAGTAATAATGCCCGCTTACAATGCAGAAAAAACTTTAGAGAAAACATACAATGAGATTTATCAAAATTTCGTCGATGAGATTATTCTTGTCGACGATTTCTCTTCTGATGAGACAAAAGAGATTGCCAAAAGGCTCAATATAACAACAATTGTTCACGAAAAGAACAAGGGTTACGGCGGGAACCAGAAGTCCTGCTACAGGGCCGCGCTGAAAGCCGGAGCGGATATTGTTATAATGCTTCATCCGGATTATCAATATACCCCCAAACTGATTCCTGCAATAGCCTCTATGATGGCGTTTGAGGAATATGATGCCGTTATTGCGTCCCGCATGCTCGGTAATTCAGCGCTAAAAGGCGGCATGCCTTTGTATAAATATATTTCAAACAGGTTTTTAACAGAGTTTGAAAATATCGTCATAGGAGAGAAATTATCAGAGTATCATACCGGTTTTCGAGGGTTTACGAGGAAAATTCTGGAAACGCTTCCGCTTGAAGACTGCAGTGATGATTTTATATTTGACAACCAAATGTTAGCCTTGATTCTGTACAACGGATTCAAGATAGGCGAAATTTCTTGCCCCACCAAGTATTTTGCAGAGGCTTCGTCGATTAATTTTTCGCGCTCTTGCAAATACGGACTGGAAGTCCTGCTTGTGAGTTTGAAATACAGACTTGCAAAAATGGGGTTTCCAATGGCTTTATTCAACAAAAAGTGTAGAGTGTTAGATCTGGAAAAAGAGTTAAATTATTATAATAAATGCCGTTAACCCGGCAAAAAGTGGGAGGAAAGTATGAAAATTGTTTTGGCATCATCAAACGAACACAAGGTAAAAGAGATTAACGACATTGTAAAAGGAAGCGGTTTGGAGTTTGTTCTTCCGCCCAAGGGCTTTGACCCGATAGAGGACGGCGAGACGTTTGAAGAAAATTCACTAAAGAAAGCAAAGGCAGCCTGGGAGTTATCACAAACCTGGTCGCTTGCGGACGATTCCGGGCTTTGTATAGACGCACTTGGAGGAAAGCCGGGCATTCATTCGGCAAGATACGCAGAAACCCCGCAGAAACGTATCGATAAGGTATTGAAAGAAATGGAAGGTATTTCTGACAGAAAAGCGCATTTTTCTTGCTGCATGACATTGATTAACCCGAAAGGCGAGGTAGACTTTTCATACACAGGTCTCTGCAAGGGAACGATTACGGACAAAGCGCGCGGAACGAACGGTTTTGGATATGACCCGATATTCCTTGTTGAGGGCAGAGATAAAACCATGGCAGAATTAAGCGAAGATGAGAAAAACCAGATTTCTCACCGCGCAAACGCCTTAAGAGCCGTATTAGGATACCTTATTGATTTAAGATATTCAGCCTAACGCAGTTCGTTTGGCTGAAAACGTGTAAAAGTATTTAAGTAGCCGCCTATCGGAAGCATGGTGTCTGTCCTGTCGTACATTTCCTGCGGGCCCATTCTGGCTTGCTCTTGTGCTTCTATACGAGCATTGTAGTCGCTGTTTTTTTGGTACTGCTTAACTTTTACATCCTGATAACAGGTAAATTTGTCATCCGGAGATTCAATTACACGGCATTTTTCGATTGCTTCATCAAACTCAACTCTTCTTTTGTACCAGTAAGATGCGGTTTCATTAAGTTTGCCGAGCCCTTTGGGTTCTTCTACATCAACAAATGCCGGAGGTACAAAGTCTTTCCATTGAGGTTCTGTTATTCCGTCAACGTCATCTGCGATTACCCCGAGAGGTGCAAGTAAGGCTATTAATACTAAAAACTTTTTCATAAATATCATCCCTTTTTGACAATTATAGCATTTATTTAGTCATATTAGCAAGTTACTTGTTGAGGCATTTCTAAAAAGGGTAGATGATTGAATTTTAATATCTGGCAAAAAAAAGCTGTGATATAATAAAATCATGCCGAGATATATTGCAATAACAGACATTCACGGAGAGTTAAAAAAACTTGAAAGCGTGTTATCTCAAATAGAAACACGTGCTGATGATGTTTTTGTATTCATGGGAGACTATATTGACCGCGGGCCAGATTCCAGGGGCGTTGTAGACCGAATAATAAAGCAGGGCGAAACTAATAAATGTATTTATCTGATAGGCTCACATGAATATGCGCTTTTGCACTCGCCTTCTGACGATTACTACAGATACCTGTTTGATAACTACGGCGGGCCTGCCACAATCAGGAGTTATGGAAGTTTTAATAATATTTTTAGAATCCATGGCGATTTTTTCAGGAGCCTAAAGTTTTACTACCTTACAGACAAGTATCTTTTTGTTCATGCAGGAATTAATCCTGATTATCCTCTGGAAGACCAGGACGAAACCGATTTGGTCTATATAAGAGGCAAGTTTATTTATTCTAAACACAATCTGCCGCAGAAAATAATATTCGGTCACACAGAATTTGATGAGCCATATATTGATGACGATAAAATCTGTATTGACCTTGGATGCGGAAAATACCCTAATGCACATTTGTGTGCACTAATTCTTAACGAAGATGGAAGTGAAGAGTTTGTATATTCCTGAATCCGATTTTGACTGAACTTGAATGATTAACATATAAATGCTAAACTAACTATTATGAGAAAGTTTTTATTAGTTCTGACGTGCCTGTTATTGTTCAACACGGCATTTGCATCAAATAACGTAAGCTTTATTTATATTAACGGCTCTAACAACAATGATGAGAAGATGAAGAGCTGGTATGAAGAGGGAGTGAAAAAACTCCACCCTGTACTCAGAAAAAAATTTGTGAGTAATTCCACCATCAAGAAATATTATTCTGCAAACGGCGGATTAAATGTTCAGGAAGAACCGGTGATTTTTTTCTGGGGAGACAAGAGCAAAAACGATTTGGATTTTGTAAGAAGCCAGCTTGATATTTCAAAGGCAATAAGTTCAACCGGAGCTTATATTGTAAGAAGCTTGATTGCGCAATATCTTCACGATGCAATCTGGGTTCAGAAAACTCACAATGTACTGCCGATTCTTGACGAACTTAACGGTTATGTTAAAAAGGAAACCCAAGAAGGGAATGATGTCATTCTGTACGGCTATTCAGCAGGAACTTTTGTTACCTACGAATACTTATTCAACAAGCTCAGATACATAAACCTTGAAAAAATGTTTGAGGCTTTCAATATGGATGAAGATTTTCTTACTTTTGTAAGAGAAAATCCGAGAAAGCCGACCTGCCTTTCAGCAATCTCTTATGAAAACGCAGGAATCGCCTCTATATCCAATTCCGGTCAGGTGATTTTCAATCAAGATAAAGAACATCTGAAAGAAAGCTATCTCAAAATGGATGAGATTACAGAAACTGCCTGCGCTCCTGATAGGAGATTAAGAGGAATAGTTAATTTTGCAAGCCCTCTGGTATTGTTCTATTCAGACATTGCAGACCCTGAATACGAACTTAATTACTGCAACAAATTAATGGCCAAATATATTTATGAAAACGGAATCTTCTGGATTACGGTAAACTTCAAAGAAGACCCGCTCGGATTTCCTTCAAGCAAGAATATAACCGTAAACGAGCTTCAAGACAGAATCGGAATGACCATAGAGAATCCAAGCGGTGTAATCTACGATGATTCAAGCGTTTGGAGCAAACGTCTGTTCCCATTTGCCCACACTTCGTACTGGAGTGCAAGGGGAACTTTTTCCAAGGCTGTTGTTAAGAGCTTTATAAACGGATACAAGTTCCAGTATGACCCTGAATATCAGGCAAAGGTTCTGAAAAAAAGAGATAAAACAGCAGATTTATAGATTTAGTCCATTCTCAACTGTGATTTCAGATAAGAGACAATGTACTTTCCGCTTCCGCCTTCCGGCAGGAAAAAGTAGTCTTTGATAATCTTTTTGCGTCTGGCTTCCAGAACATCATTTTTATTCACAAAGATATTTTCCAAAATTCCTTCAATCTCTTCAACTTTTTGAGGAACATACATTCCTTTCTTAAGCTCAAGACCGAAATCATTAAACGGCATTCTGCTTTTGCTCTCCAAGAGAATTATTGGTTTTGAGCTTACAAAGTATTCTCCCAGAAATGACGAGCAGTCCGTAACCAAAATATCCGAAGTTTTGAAAACATCATAATAATTTCCGAGCGTATAAGCGTTGCCATTCGGAAGCTCACGCCATTTTTCTATGTATTCGTCATACTCATCAGGCGTCATAAAGCCCACTGCCTCGCATTTTGATTTCAAAACCGGGTGCGGCTTTATAAGAAATTCATACTGAGGATGATTCTTTGCAAACTCCAAAAAGAATCCTGCATGCTCAACAAAATTAGACATTCCAAACCCGCCATCACGCTCTATTGAATGATGAGGCGCATATATTATCCTGGGTTTTTCGTGCTTATCATCCTTCCAGAGTTTTTCAATTTCAGGATTCACAGGCTCAAGGTACGCATCCATTTTAGGATACCCTGTAACATAGAGAATATCTTTGTTTTTCAAATTTGTTCCGTTTTCATAAAAAGGTTTGTGCCATTTGCTTTCTGCAAACATCGTCCATAGATTCGAACAGAAGTTTCTTGGAGTTGTTGTTCCCCAGCACTTGCTCTCTACCATATTGAAGCCGTAAGATATAGCACAAGTCAGAGCAAACTCTGATGTTATGGAAGGCGGAATTTTGTGCACATCAACAAACCACGGATGAGTGTAGAAAATTACATCCGCGCCTAATTCTTTGAGATTGATACACACTTCTCTTTTGTAATCGTACCCATCAATTATAGGCATATTGCGTTTGGAGAAAAATTCAATATCTTCTTTTTGCGGATATATTTTGTCCTTAAACCTGGTTGTTAAAGGAAGAGTGACAAGAAGAAGTTCAAACCTTTCGTCTTTTTTAAGTTCATCATAAACAGACTGCCAGCCCCATTTCTGGTTACTTTCTACAATAAATATAACCTTTATCTTGCCTTCTTTGCTCCTCAAACGTTTTAAAACCTGCATGTAATTATATTTTGAGTTGTATTCGATATTATTGCAGGCAAAAAAGTATTTGATAGTTTTAACAGGATTTTTTGTAGATTTCAAATACTTTAGTGCAATCCGTGTTTTTATCGCAAGTGCATGTATTTTATTTTTGAATGATAACTCATTAATATATCTGTATTCTTTATTTTCATGGAAAAAGTCGAATGTATTGAGATAATTCAGGCAGGTAAGATGGTCAAACACCGTAAAAATCAAAACATCATAATCCGTGCTGTTTAGCTCTGACGGTCTTATTGTATCAAACCCCAAATAAGAATCCGGTTTGTTTTTCTCATACTTAACATCACATACCGCAGCAACATTTAACTTACTTTTTATATCATAGAGCTCTACAATTTTATCGAACAACAGCCCGCAGCCGTAGAGAATAACTTTTTTATTCTTATAAAGCTTTGCCCATTGTTCCAATTTGGATTCAAAATTATGCTCCTTAAGGTAGCTCTCATAAATAGAATTCATAAAAACGCCTCGCTAAACTAACTCTTTTGGAATCGCGTATAAAATAGTTTCGTCATTATCAGGCGAATATTGTCCTATTTTGAATACATAATCTTTAAGCAGCCCATGAAGATAGATTGGAATATCCTGCATATCATTATCCGAATGATAAATTGAAATCGCCATTTGAGGCCTGAATTTTAGAAGAGTTTTTTCTCCGCCTTTCAGTGCCCGCATCTCAGCGCCTTCTATATCCATTTTGATAAAATCAACTTTATCAATTTTTCTATTTTCAACAAATTCATCTATAGAAAGAGCATCGACCTCAAAATTTCTTTCAGAGCCGTTTTTGTTAAAAGTCGGATTTATACCTGATGAATAAGGAGCCGCCACATTCTGAGTAAATACAAGCGTATCCTTTTTATCCCACATTGCATAAGGTATAATTTCAAGCTCCTTCATAGAATCTATAATATGCGCAAGCGACTTGTTTTTCACTTTCTCATAAAGAAGTTCAAACGCATAAACCTTTTTTAAGTTTTTAAACAGTTTTTTGAATATAACAGTATTCAAGCCATTAAACATTCCGCCTTCTATGATAACCTCAATCGCGTCATAGTTAATATAAGAAGTATAATGTTTAATTGTCCTCTTCCTATCCGGCGTTATATTATGCTCCCTCAAAACATACTGCTGCAGTTTTTCCGTATTTCCGCTAATCCTTGCCTCAATAAGGTCTTTGTATAATTCCCTGTCAGCCTCTGTATCAAGGAAGCCCAATATTTCAGAAACCTTCGACGGAATAAACTGATATTTCTTCAAAAGACTTTTAGAAATCCTGATGTAATTATTTATATCATAATAGAATAAAACAGCGTCAATAACCGTACTGTCAGAGCGTGTTGACACTATCATATAATCAAATTTATCCCTAATTTTTCCAAGGTCATCAGGACGATAAATTCTTACAGAATCAATCTCACCCTGTTTGGAAGAATCGATGTAAGCAGCAATTTTAACATCTTTTCTGTATTCTTCAAGCCTTTCTTTTATAGACATCCCTGCATTTGCAGCGCCCCAAATACAAACAACTGCGTTTTGGGGTATATTTGATAAAAAATCCTTCTCTTCTTGCGTTAATTCTGTCATAAACTCCCCGCTCTCTTCCAATATGGTAACAAACTTAAAATAATGTGTCAATTTCAGATTTTAGGATATAATTAATTTCAAGGATAATTTTTATGACAGATGATTTGAATCGAATTTTTGCTCAAAATGAAGAGTATATCAAAAAACTAAAAGAGAGGCTCAAGGATAAAAAAGTAATAATCTATGGTGCCGGCAAATTCTTCCGACTTCTCAACTCTAAAGGAGTGTTTTCTGATTTGAACGTTATCGGAATCTGCGACAAAAAATATCTGCAGGAAGATGAAGCCGGACAAGAATCCGGATATAATATCATTTCTATTGAAAATCTTGCCTCTTTCAGACCAGATTATATCATTGCAGCAGTCCAGAAACCATTGGCTTTAATAAATGAATTGCAGAGACTAAACTTCAATGTTGTTCCTGTGATAAAAATATCCTTTCTTCAAAAAATGGAAGAAAGACTAAAAAAATTTTCCGGCAGAAAAAACAACACTTTTGTTTACATAAAATTAAATGGGAAAAAAATTTACAACCCAAGAATCAGAAACTTAAAAGTTAAATTCTACGGCAGCAATAATTATGTTGAAATTCATGAGCCGATTATTGTTAAAGAACAAACCTACATTTCCTGCACAAATAATTCAAAAATAATAATCAACAGCCACAACCAATATAAAAAGATGAAAATTTATGCAGGAAGCAATAACATAGTAGAAATCGGAAACAACACAACAGCAGAAGATGTTATAATAAGCCTGCAATATGAGCAGGGCCAAAAAGTTATTATAGGCAAAAATTGTATGCTAAGTTACGGAATCTTTATAAGAACCTATGATGGCCACACAATTTATGACACGACAACAAAGCAGGCAATAAATCCCCCTCAGGATGTTAAAATCGGCAATCATGTCTGGATAGCTTCCGACTGTAAAATCCTGAAAGGCTCTATTATTCCATCCAACTGCGTTGTCGGAACAAGCTCGATTGTCACCAAAGCTTTTGACGAACAAAACTGTATAATAGCCGGCAACCCCGCACGAGTTGTTAAACAAAACATAAACTGGGACAGGCGGAATAATAAAAACTTTCCTACTTAATCCTTCTAAGCGATGATAAGAAGTTAAAGTTAATAACATCCCCATCAACTTTAGTCAAGAACACCTGACAGTCTTTTTCATCCGCGTCAATTGGCGGCAGCTGCGCAAGTTCAGATGCGTAATAATTACTGTCGTTTCTTCCGCTTGCCGTAATCTTGTTTGCAAGGCTGTTGAGAGAAAGTCCTCTTAAAAATCCGGCAAAACCTTCACCCTTATTTGACATCTTAGTATAAATTCTCAACGTAGCGTCACCGGTTTCAAGCTCATACCTTCCGACAATGAACGAACTCAACATAGACGCTCTGGATTTAATTTTGATAAGTTCAATCACGTTATCTTTCAGAATTAAATCCCCGGAAATACTGTCGAAACTTCCGTCCGGAATAGTTACCAAATCACCAAACGTTGCAGGTGTAATCATCGCAAGAGGATTCCTGAACAATGACGCAACTTTCAAGATATATTCAACATAGCCGACTTTTTCAATCGTTCCGTTCTGAATCAAGAATCTGATTATACCATTAAGCTTAAGGCTTTCATCAGCGTTAATTTCAATTAATCCGCTTGCCTTACCTGAAATTTCTCTCGGAAGCCCAAGAACTGCTCCTGCCATAACATCAGAATTAACATCTTTTACGCCCAATCTTAAGTAGTATTTTTTCTTAATTAAATCAGCATTAACCTTAAGGGTTGAAATCCCTTCCGCTATATCAAATTTGTTGGATTGAACATTCAAAACGCCATCCTTATCAAGCGTCAGATTAGCGTGCAGATTGCCGAAATCTACCTGCTTATATTTACCCTTACCGAGATGAAGCATACATTTTTCAACAATAATCAATCCTTTTGTAAATGTAGGAACGCTTTCGCTGCTTGCAAGTGTTTCCTCTGTGATTTCTTCTGTTGCCTGATTGTTAGTTTCTTCAAGCGCCTGCTTAGCAGGTTCAGTGTTATGAGTATTGGAATTGTTTGCCGCAAGCATTTTTTCCAAATCAATATCATCAACGGTTAAATTAACACTCTTAACCACTATCGGAAGTCTTAAATCGTTAACAATATATCCGTTAAAGTCATATTTAGACCTTTTATATCTGCCGCTTGCTATAGCGCCTAATTTATCGCCTTTAGCTCCGATTTTTGCAGACTTGATAAACAATCTCTGAGCAGGTACAAAAACTTTATCAAACGAGATTACACCGTCCATTTTCGGAAACTCGCCTGTGTTATCAATACTTAAATCACCTGATATTGTACCTTTTCTGAAAATCTTCTGGCAGGCAAGGAAGTTCAAAAATTCACTCGGAAGCGGACGCGGAATATTAAGGTTAATATCCAGAAGCTTCATATTATCCGCCATATCAAGATTTCCCTTGATTGCAAGAACAGGTGTCATGTCTTTTTGAAGCTTATCTGTTATATAATAATCAATCGTATTAATTTTAAGAATATTTTTTACAACGCTCAAATCGACTTTAAAAAGAGTTTTGTATTGCTTAAGTACCATTGACTGATCGCCGAGTTCAAATCCTTCTCCCTCGTTTAACAAGAAGTACCATACAAGGTCACAAGAACCGTTTTTGGAGGTTAAAGTAAGCCTTGAGCCGGCATCACCCACAAGCCCGATAGGAGCTCCCAGAAGTTTTGATACATAATTTTTGAAAAAGTCATTGTTTACAAAAATATCGGAAACAACTGTTGTATCGCAAGTCTTCCAGTAATCCTTAACATCACCGGACATAACAATACTGTTTTCTTTTTTGTTATTGTAAAAGCCTTTAAAATCCTTTAAAGTTATATCTTTATTTCCAATCTCAACAATACCCTGTGTAATCTTAACAGGCATATTCAGTAAATCTTTAACTTTAAACTCGGATTCGTTTACGTTTACATCCCCTCTGATACTGTTTTTTGCAAGGTGAAGATTGAAATCCACACTTCCGTTGACATCAACAATCGGAGCAAGAAGCTCTTTGCCGTTAGGGATAATGATATTTGATGTCAGCATGTTATAAATATCTCTTGCCTTGAAGTTTTTAGAAGAAATATTTATCTCCATGCCTGTTTTTCTGGAGGCAAAAGCGTCAATAACGATTTTTGATTTATCAATCTCAATCGGGAAGCTGTCAACATGCAGCTCGCCGTTCCCCATATAAATTCTGTTCTGATCGTCTGCTGAGACAACAATTTTATCCTGCCCCTTTGCCATTTCAAAATCAAAATCGAAATGCAGGTATTTTTTAGCCTTAGTTCTGTCAAGAACCAAATCTCTTGCATCAAATTTTATTGCAATATCAGGATTATCATAAGTTATCAGACATTTTTTAACGCCTAGAAGAGCAGAAAAAATATCAATAGTAAAATCAGACGGTTTTTGTTCTTTTTTCTCTTCCGTCTTCGGAAGCAGTTCAATAATTCCTGCAGAATCCACATACACATTTTCTGCAAGAACTCTGTTTATAATAAGTCTTTTTTGAAAAATATCTTCAAACGAAACTTCCGTATCAATCCCGGAGAGATTAAGAAGTTCTTTATCCTCTTTTTTCAGAGACAATTTGTCAAGCTTAAACCCAAGCTCCGGTCTCCAGCCTGTTGCGAGCTTTGCGCCTTCCAAATCCAAATCCGCATTAAGATATTTTTGAACGGATTTTTCGACCTGTCCCTGAATCCACGAACTTGACACCAGAGACGGCAAAAGCCACATATATGACGCAATCCCTGCCGAGCAGAATAAAAATACGGTAATTATGCTTCCGACTAATATTTTTTTGGTTAAGCTCTTCATAAAAAGATTATAGCATAAGAAATAAATAAGAGGACAAAGAAATAATTCTTATACAAAAATTAAAGACTATGTCTACAACACCATTAATAATAAGTTGTGTAGATAATATCATAAATATTAAAATAATCCAAGTATAATTTATACGCCCCTTTCTTGTACCGGCAAGAAAGGGGCAGAAAGAACCTCTTGAGCCGGAACTTCATTCGCTCAATAATATAAATTGCTCGAGCTAAGGCAAGCAAACTCGCTTACGCTCAAACAGTGCTTGCCTCTGTTGTTCTCTCGCAAATATTATTGGCTCATTCCGTTAAGGCTCAAAATATTTAAAATCTATTCACTAATCACTAAAATGCACCCTTCACTCCTCACGCCTCACACTTCACCCAAATAGCACCCACCCAGCCTCCCTCATAAGGGAGGGGAAAATAATTGCAACATATTAATAATTTTGTTGCAATATTTGTCAAAAATAATTCAACAAACTCCAAAGCTTATTCCGTCATAAATATTTACAATTTGAAAAGATTTTTCTGTTAGGATAGAATAATAGTGAATAATTGTGCGCGGGGAGTACATGGAAAATAATTATTTTGCACTACTGTCAAATGACGTAAAAAAACTCTGGAACGGCTTAGACGGCAACCAGAAACTCGGTATGCTTGTCCTGATTGTTATAACAATTGCGGCAGCTACATTTTTCCTGTCAAAAGCCATGGAGCCGGATTGGGTTGTATTATATACTGACTTAAACGAAGTAAATGCAATAAGCATAGTTGAAAATATGAAAAAGAACGGTTACCAGTACAAGGTCTCAGAAGACCACAAAACAATTCTGGTACCTTCTAATGTAAGAGACGAAATGCGCGTCTTTGTCGCGGAAAATGACCTTATCAAAAATTCAGATACAGGTTTTGAACTCCTTGATGACATGCAGCTCGGCTCAACAGATTTCAAGAATAAACTGACAAAACAAAGAATCTTTCAGGGCGAACTCACACGCTCGATAGAAAAAATTCAAGGGGTTAAATACGCCCGCGTCCAGCTTGCAGAACCTGAACGGTCTATTTTTGATGATAATGATGACAAACCTACCGCTTCGGTTGTTTTGGTATTAGAGCCGGGGTATAAAATAAAATCCTCTCAAGTAAAAGCTATTAAAAATTTAGTAGCTTACGCCGTTCCGAGAATGACTCCCGACCAGGTTTTTATTACAGACCAAAACGGCAACAGCTTATCAGATGAGACCTCTAAAAATTCAACAGATATGGAAAGTTTTAAGGGCAATCTTGAGAAAGAAACTGCTAAAAAAGTTTCTGATGTTCTGGAAAAAATCGTAGGCAAAGGCAATGTCTCCGTACAGGTAAACGCCGATATTGACTTTAATTCCGCAAAGTCGACCATAGAAAGCTATATTCCCGTAAATGATAAAGGAGAAGGGGTTGTAACCAGCTCGCAAAGCGAAGTAGAAACTTACGAAAATCCGAATAATGTTCCAAACCCGAATAATGTTAATCCGAGAAATCTCAATTATTCAAAACAAAAGACTGCCGTGAATTACAGTGTCTCAAAAGAGGTTAAACAGGTCATCTACGCACCCGGTACAATAAAACGCCTCTCCATTGCAGTTGCAGTCAATAAAATTCTGACCGAAGCAGAAAAAGAAGAGTTGAAGAATCTTGTTCTTTCCGCCGCAGGGGTTGACTACTCAAGAGGAGATGTAATTTCTGTTTCAGGCCTCCAGTTCGAGGGTGCTACAATAGATAAGAAAGCTCAGGAAGAATTTAATAAACAATATCAACAAGAGCAAACTATCTACTTTATAATGTCATCAGTTGTTCCGCTGATAATTGTACTTGTACTCGGCTGCTTCGGTCTTTATATCCTGAAAAACTTTATCTCTAAACTTCCGTCATCCAGAAATGCCGAAAAAATTATTCCGGAAGAAATAGTTGAGAAAGCCGGCGAAGATATTGAGCAGGAAGAAGATATGCCAAAAATTGAATTTAACAAAAAAGAGTTGAAATCACAAAAAGAACAAAGTATAAATGAACTCAACGAGACAATTATGGCCGCGCCGGAGGAAGCAGCAAAACTGATAACATCATTTATAAAAGATTAAGGTAATCAATGGGTATAGAAGAAATAAAAAAAGCAAAAGAAGAAGCCAAAAAGACAATAACGCGTCCGAGCCAGAAGGTTGCGGCGCTTCTTATTGCACTCGGCCCGACTACCGCTTCCGAAATACTCAAAAATATAAAAGATGAAGATTTGCTTGAACAGATTACTCTTGATATTGCAAATCTGGGCAAAGTTTCCGATGAAGACTTAAACGATGTTCTTAATGAATTTAAAACAGTATTTAAAGCAAAGAATTATCTTGCCCAGGGAGGCGTAGGCTACGCAAAACAGCTGCTTGTCCAAACTTACGGCGAACAGGAGGCCGCAAAACTGCTTGAAAAAGTTAACTCTATGGTTAACACAAATCCGTTTTATTTCTTAAACGAAGCAGACCCTTCCCAGCTCGCGAATACCTTTGCATCAGAAAACCCGCAGCTTCTTGCTCTGATTCTGGCATATTTGAGACCGGAACTTTCTGCACAAGTACTTGCGTTTCTTCCTCCTGATGTCCAGGCGGTAGTATCAATGCGCATTGCGGATATGACGCCTACTAACCCCGAGATTTTATCTACGATTGAAGATATTGTAGAACGCAAGTTTTCAGCACTGCTTGTTCAAGACTTTTCTAACGCCGGAGGTGTTGAATCTCTTGCCAATATTCTCAACTGCTGCGACAGAGGAACTGAAAAGAATATCATGGAATGGCTCGATATTGAGAATCAAAAAATGGCTCAGGAAGTACGCGACCTTATGTTCGTATTTGAAGATATTATTATTCTGGATGACAGAGCAATTCAGAGACTTCTCAGAGAAATCGATACCAAGCAGCTTGCACTTGCGCTCAAGGGAACAAAAGACGAAATTAAGGATAAAGTGTTCAAAAACATGTCAGAAAGAGCAAGACAGATGCTTATTGATGATATGGAATACCTTGGTCCGGTTCGGGCAAAAGAAGTACAGGAAGCACAAACCGCGATTGTTAATTCAATCCGAAATCTTGAAGCAACAGGCGAAATTACTATTACACGTGCCAGCGTTGAGGACGAATTAATTGAGTAGCAACAGAATTAAAAGTGATGAGATAAAAATAGGTGAAAATTTTGTTCTGCCGATAGAACAGTCAAATATAACGCGCCAGCAGGCAAAAGTTCAGCAGATTATAGAAGAGACTGACGCCAAGGCAAGGCAGATTCTGAGCAGTGCCGAAAATAAAGCGCAGGTTATTACAGAGACTGCCAATACCGAGGCTGAAAGAATTATTGAGGATGCCAAAAAAAAAGGGCAGCAGGAATACGAAAACATAAAGAATCAGGCTTATCAGGAAGGATTTGAAAAAGGCAGGCAGGATGGGCTTGAAAAGTTTAATCAGGATTCAAAAGACAGTCTCAAAGCGCTGGAAACATTATCTGGCAGCTCATTTGAATTAAAGAAAAATATTATTGATTCCGCTTCCCGCGATATTGTTGACTTGGTCAGTGCTATTGCAGACAAAATCTGTCATAAAGCATTTGACGATGAAGTTCTTTATAAAATTACACTTGATGCGATAAAACAATTAAATGATAAAGAGAGTATAACAATCATAGTAAATCCGGGGCTTGTAGAAAATATAAATAAGCTTGTTCCCGATTTTAAAGCAGAAATACCCCAGCTAAAGACATTAAAGATATTGGAGGATAATTCAATCTCCATAGACGGCGTTATTGTAGAGACACCTGCAATAAGGCTGGATTCACGGGTTTCGGCTCAAATAGCGGAAATAAGCGAGAAGATGTTGACAGGAAGCGAAGATGAGCTGGAATAAGGATAAATATTTAAACATCATCAAAAATACCAACACAATAAAAGAGATAGGGAAGATAACCGAAATTATCGGTCTTACAATAGAATCTGACGGCCCTAAATCATCAATCGGAGACTTGTGTTATATATACAATGAGTTTAACGGAACTCCCGCAATGGCGGAAGTGGTAGGTTTCAGGCAAGACAAGATACTTTTGATGCCTCTTGGTTCTCCTGACGGCATCCATCCCGGGGCTTTGGTAGTTAATACCGGTGCGCCGATGAAGATAGGTGTCGGGAATCAGTTAATCGGCCGGGTATTGGACGGGCTTGGGAGACCTATTGATACATTGGGCGAAATCCGTTTTTCGGAATACCGTTCAACAAGTGCAGAAGCCATAAATCCTTTAAAGCGTAAAAGAATAACCGAGGCGCTTCCTTTGGGTATAAAATCTATAGACGGATTTATTACAGTCGGCAAGGGGCAGAGAATGGGGATATTTGCTGGCTCAGGCGTCGGAAAAAGTACGACAATCGGCATGATGGCAAAAAATACCACGGCAGATTTAAACGTAATTGCACTAATCGGAGAACGCGGACGTGAGGTTAAGGAATTTATTGAAGAGATTCTCGGACCTGAGGGGATGAAACGCTCTATTGTAATTGCGGCAACATCCGAGCAGCCGTCGCTGGTTAAGATAAAAGCGGCATTTGTTGCAACATCGATTGCCGAGTATTTCCGTGATAAGGGAATGGACGTATTGTTTATGCTGGATTCTGTCACGCGTATTGCTATGGCACAAAGAGAAGTCGGACTTGCAATCGGCGAGCCTCCCGCAACAAGAGGGTATACACCTTCAGTTTTCGCTCTTATGCCAAAACTAATGGAAAGAGCCGGAACTAATGAATTTGGAACAATTACCGGACTTTATACAGTTCTTGTTGAAGGTGATGACTTTAATGAACCAATATCAGATACTTCAAGAAGTATTCTTGACGGACACATCGTTTTATCAAGAGATTTGGCGCACAAAAACCACTATCCGGCTGTTGATGTTTTACAGTCTTTGAGCCGTGTTATGGGAGATGTGACTACAAAAGAACACAGAAACGCCGCCGGGATTTTAAGAAACCTGCTTGCCGTTCACAGAAAAAATGAAGACTTAATTAACATCGGTGCTTATGTTAAGGGTTCTGATCCGGTTTGCGACAGGGCTATTATGTTAATGGATGATATTAACAAATTCCTGATTCAATCAACCGATGACAAAATCGAATATGATACGGTTGTGAATGAATTGATTCAATTAAGCCTGCGAGCCGGCTAGTTTACCACTTTTTGAAGATAAAAAATACCGCAAGGATTATGAATAAAAATCCGATGAGATAATTCCATCTGAATTGTTCTTTAAGATACAGCACGGAAAAGAATGCAAATACAGTGAGCGTAATAACTTCCTGAATAGTTTTAAGCTGCACTGCGTTGTAGCAATTATACCCAATCCTGTTTGCCGGAACCTGAAAGCAGTATTCGAAAAACGCAATACCCCAGCTTGCAAGAATTACTACAATCAGCGGCAGGCTTCTGAACCTCAAATGGCCGTACCAGGCAAAAGTCATAAAAATATTTGATATTAATAACAAAACTATTGGTGCAATATGTCTAAACATACAAAAATTGTACCAGAAACATGACTTTTCATAGACAATCATTAAATATCATACAGATGAATGAAATTTTATCCTGACAGTAAAGAATATCAGAATAAATCCGATATTATCAAAGGAAGGACGGTATATATTTGTTTAACACAATGAACACAATACGCCCTCGCCCTTATCCACAGAGGGAGACCGGCAATTATAACGCAGGCAGTGACGGTACTGACAAGGACGGTCACAACAGTAATGCCCAAGAACAGATGCAGCAGCAACAGCAGCAGCGTCAAGGGCAGCAGACAATTGCGCGCGGAAGAGCGGAAGATGTTCAGGCCGCTCCGCCAAGACAGGCAATATATTCACCTGCAAATAATGCTTACCCTCAAAGACAGACGTATCAGGTTCACACTCCGCCTCCAATCAGGTACAGCGCTCCTCAGCCGCATCAGGTTAATCCTATGCAGTATCAGGCTGCGCAGGCAGGATATCAACCGATACAGGAACAGCAGGCACCTGCGGCTCCCAGGAGTAATAATGTAAGAAGCAATAAGGTTAATATTGCCCAGATTTTAAAAGATTTCAGAAACACGATAAAAGCAATCGCGACTCCTCCGGATATTGAGGAGGAAGTTAACCGCTACCTGCAGATTGTCGAGCAGTATGTCAGAGAACCAAAACCGCAGGTTAACCTGATACAGAGCAATTTGAAAATTGCGGCATCACTTCTTGACAGATATATCTCTGAGACCTTAAACAAGGATTCCAAGGTTGTTCAAAACTGGCTTGATGCTTTATTCTTGCAAAGAATCAACTACAGCTATAACGAAGATGAGATAAACCCGAATTTTCTGGTAAAATTTCCTGACAGTACAAAAAAAGAGGAAGCTAAGCCGGAGCAGGAAGTTCAACCCGCTGTACAACAGGCTGTTCAGCAGGAAGCTCCTGTTGAGATTGAGGAATATCAGCCTTCAATTGAGCCGGAAGAAGAAGAACTTACGCTGGAAGAAGAGTTTACAAAAGCTCAGGAAACAATCTCAAAGAAACCAAATATTACAATAATTCCGCAGGACACCAAACTTAAGTCTTTGTTTGTTGAAGCTAAAAAACAGGCTTTTTCCAACAATCCGCAAAAAGCCATGCAGATGTTTAAGGAAGCGTTCAACAGAGCAGAGGAGCTTAAGGACACCGAAACACAGTCCAGAATTTGTCTTGAAATAGGCAAAATCTATGATGATAATGACCACATTGTTCAGGCTCTTAACAGTTACAACAGGTCTTTGAAATACACGACCGATGTTAATGTAAAATCAAGAGCACATTTTTCAATGGCTCAGATTTATGATGACGTAAACGAGATTGGGCCGGCATTAGACCACTACTTCACATCCGTATCTTATGCCGGAAAATCCGACGACTTAATCGGCCAGTCTGATTCTCTCACAAGAATGGGGAATATTTTCACCGACAAATATGATGAAAATGCGTTTGATTATTACGATATAGCCCGAAGATTAATTGAGCAGACAACTGACAGCTCAATGAAGGGTTATGTTTTGAGTAACACTGCTGATGCCTGCGTTCAGTTCAAGAAAAGCGACAAGGCTTTGAAATACTATGCAGAGGCTGTAAAGAATTATGAAAAGACAAATTCTGTTGAAGAGATTGCGCAGAATTACAAATCTGCAGCCGAGATTATGATAAGTTTCAAAAGCCCTAACAAAGCAAAATCTCTGCTTAAAAAAGCGCTTGTAAACGCGGTTAAGACAACTAACGAAGACTTGATATCAGAGATAAACACGCTCCTTGCATCTGTTGAGGGTTAAGACTAAATACTATCTCTTGTCATGCTGAGCAGAATTTCCTGCGGAATTGCAGTGTTTTTTACGCCGGAATCCGTATTTGCCATGAAAAACTCAACTGTCTCACCGCGGTTAACACCAAGTTTCTCAAACGGAATACAAACATCAATAACATCATTATACACAACCTTTATCCCCTCCGGGTTATCAAGCGTCCACATGTTAGGATGAAGAACCGTGGCAAGCCTCGGAGGATAAAGTGTATCCTGAATTATGGTCAGAGTTAATTCGTGCTCAAATTTTTCAGTCAAAACAGGGTAAGGATTATCCGTCTTGCTGATAAGTCTTATAAACGCCCTGTCTCTTATACAAAGGGCATTTCTGATGTAAATATAAAACTGGTTTATCCTATCCATAAATGTTATCTCAGACGAACCCTTATTTACATGTAGCCTGAAATAAATATTCTCGCCGTCACATCCGAAATTAATCTTATCAACAATTTTATTTTCGCGGTAAACAGGGCCGTCAAGCATACTTATTGAACCGGAGTTGTACCACTCATCCGCACTCGAAATTAAGCCGTCTACAGACGGAGATATCGGACGTTTAGGATGTCTGAACGGAACTTCCATAGAAGTTATAATCGTACTGTTAAGATAATCCGGATATTCCAAATCCAAAAACAGGTAAATATTTTTGAGCCGCTCTCTGAACATGTAATCAAATACAAAATCCTGACCGGAATTATTCGGCTCGCCGTACCACCAGAACCAGTCGCTTCCCTCCGCTATCAAAAGTTCTCTGTGCGCAAACTCAATCTTCTCTTTATCCTTACATTTTTTAGAATACTTCTCAAAAGTATCTTTTGCAGACTTAAGATACGCCCAGGCCTTGTTTTTCTCAGGATCGCCAATCCAATACTGAAATGTCTTGTCTATCCAGGAGCCAGAGTATATTTTCTTAAGGCTCTTTTTGTGTCTGTCATTTTCTATATAATCACTGATTAAGACGGTTTCAAGAGTTTCATCATCGCAAATTAAAGAATAAATCCTCTCCAGAAAATCTCTTCCGTCGTTCTGATAATTCTCCCAACAGTTTTCGCAGTCCGACGCAATAGTGAGAAGGTGGCTGTCATCAGGCGAGACTACAAGCTTATTTTGTATAACCTTAATCTTGTCATACAAATCCCCTGCCGCCATATCAGAATTAATTCCGGCATACTCAAAGTTAATAAGATTCGGAATCGAACGGTCACGGAAGATTACGTCAATCTCGGAATCTTTTGTCTTGTAATTATAAACCTTCAAAAGGTGATACGGATCATTCAAATTCCCCTTGAAATCCCTGATAAAATCAAATCCTATCGAATTAGAAAGCACACCCTCATCAGATATTGTCCACTTAATCCCCTCATCTGCAAGCAGATTAAGTGTCTTAGGCCCCAGACATAATTCCGGCGGCCACATACCCTTTGGGCGAACCCCAAATACTTCTTCAATCCTATCAAGCGCCGTTGTAATCTGTTCTCTCGCATCATCAATCATGTCCAGAGAAGCCGGCAAACCTTCCGTTGTCATTACAGATTTAACAGCGGCCTTAACATCAATTAAAATCGGCAAAATTGCATGATAATAAGGGCTTGTGGTTAACTCAATTCTGCCTTCCCGAATATATTTTCTATAAGCAGGAATAATCTCTCTGATAATTTGTTTTTGAATATCAAGAATCTCCAGCCTGTCTGCCTGAGTATATCCGCTCTGTTTTTCCCACAAATCTTTCAGCCGCGGATACCTCTCAAAATGTACAGGGTCTATCCAAACCAGATTGAACAATGCCATTAAATCAGACAATTCCTGCTCCGAAAAGTTTTCCAGCACAGGTACATCGCTCGAGAAGCGTTTTTGATAAAGATTTTTATACGTTTCACTTCGATAAATCATCGTCTCGTATTTGGAGCTGAAAAAGTTGTTTAAAATAAAAGCCTTTTCCTCTTCCGTAAGCGCCGATGTTTCAGAAGCTGTAAGTTCGGAATGAATATCGTGATATCCGTTTTCAGAATAATCAATAATCGTATCCAAAATTGCAGGAACAATATTAAAATTAAGTTTCAACTTTGGAAACCTATCCAAAATCAAAACCATATCCAAATAATCTTTAACAGCATGCAGCCGCGCCCACGGCATTAAATAAGTTCCTTCAAGCTCATACACCGGCTGGTGCATATGCCAGTATATTGCAAGAGATAATTTATGATTATTCATATCCCTATGATACTAAAAATTTTGCCTCCTATCAACAGTAGAAATATTCATCAAGCCTTCGCACAAAACAAAACGCCCCAAAAGTTCAACCTCGCAGTACCTGCGCAAAGATTCCACAAAACATTCGTTTTCGCAAAAACCTCCAGAAAGATAAATTTTTTCCGGCTTCTTAGAAAAACTCCACGCATTAAATGCAATACCGTGAACAAACTTTGAAATCGCCTCCTCGGGCTTAACCCCATTTGATATGGAATCCATTATCTTTTCCATTCCAAAGATTCCGCAAGTTACTGCAAACTTCTCCTCATCAAATTTTAACTCCTCGGGTTTAACGCCGTAAAACTTCAAAAGCATTTCAACCGTTGCACCTGTAGAACTTGCGCAGGAAGTGTTCCAATCCATGTCATGAAACTTGCCATCCTTGAATTTTATCCACTTGGCATCCCTGCTTCCCAAATCCAAAATAGTAGCATCAGAATCTATCTCACGCCCCCTTGCACCATTTGCAAGAGCAATTATCTCATTTTCATCCGCAGATGACATGTGTCCGCAAGCATGGTCAGGAACTATATTCAAAGATTTGATAATAGAGGAAGGCAGGATATAGTAATAATTACCATTCCTGCTATCCTTTAAAAACTTTTCCTCAAAACAATTTTTATCACTAATAATTTTTGAATATGTAGTCCCTGCGTCTAAATAAATCATTTTAAGTATCTTAATTATTTCTAAAACCGCATAAAATTCATTTTATGTTTTTCAAGATAAGCCTTCAAATCCCTCTTGATTTCCGGTGCGAGAATATAAAGAACAATAATATTCGGAACACACAGTGCAATCATCATCGCGTCTGTAATATCAATAACAGATTTAACGTTCATAGCAGAACCTACGATAATGAACAGGCAGTAAATCAAGTTAAATGCAAGTACGCGTTTTTTGCCTTCACCAAACAAGAATGTCCACGCCTTCTGTCCGTAATATGCCCAGGAGATTAAAGTTGAAAGCGCAAACATAATTGCGATTGCGGATAATATAATCGGGAAGAAAGGAATTACAGACTGAAAAGCATTTGAGGCAAGCTCTATGCCCGAAATTTTTCCTACCTCGTACTGGTCAAGCACGCCGGAAAATATAATTGCAAAAGATGTAAATAAGCAGAGAACACCGGTTAAGAAAGTTTCAATAAGTGCAACAAACCCTTGAGAAACAGGCTCCTTAGTCTGAGCTGTAGCA
Source organism: Candidatus Gastranaerophilales bacterium (assembly GCA_944323265.1). Lineage (GTDB taxonomy): Bacteria > Cyanobacteriota > Vampirovibrionia > Gastranaerophilales > Gastranaerophilaceae > CAG-196. Next base: position 2,378 of record CALURX010000006.1, on the reverse strand, counting down.
TAAACAATTGCAGCAGCCCCTGTTCCGGCTTCGTTACATTGAACGGAACGTCTCAAACCAATAATAATTGTTCCGAAGATACCTCCTGCAACAGCAGTCGGTTGGAACGCTTCTTTTAAAATAAGCATAATAGCGTGCGGAATATTAACAAAATTTGCAAATATAACGATTAATCCAGAGACAATGTACATAATACACATTGTCGGAGTAAGAATAGTTGTAACTTTAGCTATGCTCTTAATACCGCCAACAATAACCATACCGATAAGGATAGCGACAACAAGTCCTACAACCCAAGTAAAACCTTGCAAAAAGCTGTGTTCGCCGCCGGTAATGAATACCATTTGATGTGCGGTTTGGTTAATCTGAATCATATTACCGCCGGTTATACCGCCTCCGATACAGAGTATAGCGTACACAACAGAAAGCGGCTGACCTAACCAGCGCATTTTTCTTCTTGTAAGCCCATGAGCAATATAGTGCATAGGCCCGCCTGATATAGAACCGTCAAGGTTAACTCTTCTGTATTTAACTGCAAGTGTTGCCTCAACAAACTTAATAGACATACCTAAAAGTGCGCCTGCAAAAATCCAGAATGCGGCACCAGGACCGCCAATTGAAATAGAGATTGCAACGCCGGCTATACTTCCTATACCGATAGTACCGGATAAGGCTGTTGCAAGTGCTTGGAAAGATGAAACCTCACCGCATCCGTCAGCACTTTTTTCTGCCGGTTTTCTGATAACATCAATTGCGTGTTTAAATCCCCAAACAGAAATTCCTTTATAATAAATAGTAAAGAAAAATCCTGCGATTAATATCCAGAAAATAATAATCGGGACATCATAACCGCATATTTTGACAGGGAAAAAGATTAATCTTGCAACAGCATCAGATACCGGCGCAACGTACTTGTCCATAAAAGCATCAACACTCATAGCCTGAGCTGATTGCAGGGTTAAAAACATAGTAAATAACATCATTAAAAATCTTTTCATAAAAACTTTTTCCTCAATACTCGACTAACGTACAATCTCTCATATTAAATTTATTGTATCAAAAACATTTAATATTCTTACAAAATCGTTACATTTCTTATAACCTTTTGGTAGAATTATTATTTAGTAATGTTTCATAAAAGTTTTATTGAACAAACATAATAATACTATTATTATTATTTAAATATAATAATTAATAATAATAGTAATAAGCTCTGTCAAAATGTAGAAAACCGGTTAAAACTCTTTAAAACTAACGGTTTTTCATGTAGAAAACTATGTAAAAAGATTGTTAATAACTTCTGAGTTTTGAACATATTTTTCTACATTTTTACATAGTTTGTTTTAAGGGTTTGAAGAGTGGAAAATAGGAAGAGTAGGTGAGAAGTAGTAAGTCAGGCAATGTCTGACTTACTACTTCTTTTGTACCTATAGTTATACTGGTACCCTATTGTTTTAATATGCTATATAAACATGAGTACCATTACTCGTTACATAAGATATACCTCTTCCGTCAAAATACCATTCATCATAGCCTTTGTTTTGTATTTCATAATAGCTAGAATTTGGTCCATCACCTTTAGGATATATTTTTAAACCGCTAAATTGTTGAAGATATATGCACTTATTTATATTGGAAAGATTAGTATTTTGTGATATACTCATTTCCGATTTCACAAATGAATAAAACAACTGTTCCGTATCAAATTTGCAAACTCCGTTAATAGAGTAAGAAGGTTTTAATATACTTTCTACATCAGTGTATGGAGTCCCTACTTTTGCACGTCCTTCCCATAAAGCTATAAGGTAATATGGATTGATAATATTTGTATTGCAGGTGGTAGAACCGGCAGGTATGGTACAACTATAAGTTTTTATCTTGCCATCCATTGTTAAATCTAATGAAATTTTCACCGGAAACGTATAGGTTGCATTATTTTTAGTCCTGGCAGATATCGAAAGTCCAATTGGAACCCTTGCAAGAAGATTATTAGTAGTAAAGTTTGTTAAGTTTTTATATACTAAAATAAAGAAAGAACTAGGGGTCCATACTATTTCTGGTTGTGCATTAACCGGATTCGGTTCTTCTCCGCCATTATCACCTCCATTATCCTCGTCTCCACTTTTGTCTTCGTCATTATTGTCGTTATCATTATCGTCCTCATCATTGCCTCCTTCATCGTGTCCGCCTTCAAGTTCTTCCAAACTCGCTAGTACATTACCTTCTACCTCGAATTTCTTCTTGAGTAAATTCTTTCTCGTGTTAATATAATGTACGCCAACAGGATCGGCAGGGACCAACCTCCCATCCGCAGCAAGAAGAAACTTAAATCGGTCAGGTTGTTTGCAGCCATCCTCGCCGTACATACAATTTGAGGA
>CALURX010000005.1 GCA_944323265.1 Candidatus Gastranaerophilales bacterium | reverse complement strand
CATCGTGGCTATCTCCTTTCTTTTACTATTTTAGTACCTTTTACGAGATAGTGTTGCGATTACTTCTTGAATCCTGTTATCGATTATTGTAGATGAACTTATTAGATGGTAAAATATAACTTAAAGAGAGATAAATTTATGAAAAAGTTTTTAATAATTTTATGTATGTTACTCACTCTGCCGGTTTTTGCTGACACAATGCCTTTTTATATGGATTCGATTCCTAAAAGTGCGATAGGTGTTTATCAAACTGGAGAGAGCATAACAATTTTTTCTCATCCTGAGGCAAATTCGGATGTAGTTAAAAAAATAAACTTTTCATACCAGCCTGAAACAATGCCGGACGGTGTTTTTGCGCTTTTAATCAATGAGAAAAAACTCGGTTTCTTATACGTTTCAGATATCGGAGACGACGGCTGGGTTCAGGTAATATATGATAAACAAACCGGTGCAAAAGGCTGGGTGCTTACAGAAGACAGACTGCAATTTTTACCCTGGCTTAATTTTTATAATATGTATGGACGTAAATACGGACTGCGCCTTCTTAAAGACACGCCTGAAGACATAGAAGTTTTGCGCTCTAAAAGTGATGATCTATCACAAAATGTAGCTAAATTGGTTTATGTCAAACAAATAAAACTTACGGCACTCCGCGGTAACTGGGCGCTAGTAACAGTAGTAGATATTGACAGAACCCCTAAAACCGGCTATTTAAGGTGGCGAAGCAATGAGGGCGTGATTTATGCCTTCCCAAACATTAAATAAAATGCCCCTTTAAAATTTTCTCTCTCCTCTTGAAAAAACGCGCGTTTTTTTGTAATATATACGTATATATAAGAAGAGGAAATTTTTAAATGTTCGAACGTTTTACCGAAAAAGCAATAAAAGTAATAATGCTTGCACAGGAAGAAGCCAGACGCCTGGGCCACAACTTTGTCGGAACAGAGCAGGTTCTTCTGGGCCTCATAGGTGAAGGCACAGGAATAGCTGCCAAAACTCTCAAATCAATGGGAATTACCCTAAAAGATGCCCGCGTAGAAGTTGAAAAGATTATCGGAAGAGGCTCCGGATTTGTTGCAGTAGAAATTCCTTTCACCCCGAGAGCAAAAAGAGTACTTGAGCTTTCCTGGGATGAAGCAAGACAGCTTGGACACAATTATATAGGAACAGAACACCTTCTTTTGGGCTTAATAAGAGAAGGCGAAGGCGTTGCAGCACGAGTGTTGGAAAACCTCGGAGTTGATTTAAATAAAGTCAGAAGCAATGTAATTAAAATGCTTGGAGATTCAAAACCGCAAACAGCTTCCGCAGGTATCGGCTCATCTTCATCAAGTTCTCAGGCTAGTAAGGTTAAAACCCCAAGCCTTGATGAATTTGGCACAGATTTAACATTAGCCGCTTCAGAACTGCGGCTTGACCCTGTTGTCGGCAGAGAAAAAGAAATTGAACGTGTTATCCAAATTCTTGCAAGAAGAACAAAAAATAACCCTGTTCTTTTAGGCGAACCCGGCGTAGGTAAAACTGCAGTGGCAGAAGGGCTTGCTATAAGAATTGTGAATAATGAAGTTCCCGATATTCTGGAAAACAAAAAAATCATCCAGCTTGATATGGGGCTTTTGATTGCAGGTACGAAATACCGCGGTGAATTTGAAGAACGTTTGAAAAAAATTATGGACGAAATTCGTCAGGCAGGAAATGTTATTCTTGTAATCGACGAAATGCACACACTGATTGGTGCAGGTGCTGCAGAAGGCGCAATTGATGCCGCAAATATTCTTAAGCCGGCACTATCAAGAGGCGAAATTCAGGTAATCGGTGCTACAACATCTGATGAATACCGCAAGTATATCGAAAAGGATTCTGCTTTAGAAAGAAGATTCCAGCCGGTAATTATTGATGAGCCGTCAATTGATGAGACAATCGAAATCATAAGAGGGCTTAAGCCTAAATATGAAGAACACCATAATTTGATTATCTCAGACGAGGCAATTGTTGCTGCGACAAAACTTTCAAGCAAATACATCAATGACAGATTCTTGCCGGATAAAGCTATTGACGTTATTGATGAAGCAAGTTCTAAAGTAAGACTTAAAGTGTGTACCCTCTCTCCTGAGGGCAAAGAGCTTGAAAAAGAGCTTAAAGACATCATTAAAGAAAAAGAAGAAGCTATAAGAAATCAGGAATTTGAACGCGCATCTTCTTTGAGAGATGACGAAGCAAATATGAAAGACCGCATTCGCGAGGTTTCAGAAGAATGGAGACGCCAGAATGATGCAAACAAACCAACCGTAACTGAAGACGACGTTGCGGAAGTTGTTGCAACAATGACAGGTGTTCCGGTCACAAAACTTACGGAAGGCGAAAGCGAAAGACTTCTTAAGCTTGAAGAAACTCTTCACAATAGAGTTATCGGCCAGAGTGACGCTGTTATTGCTATATCAAAAGCAATCAGACGTGCAAGAGTTGGCTTAAAGTCTCCTAACAGACCTATCGGCAGCTTTATCTTCTCCGGCCCTACCGGTGTCGGTAAAACTGAACTTGCCAAAGCACTTGCAGAAGCTATCTTTGGTAGCGAAGATAATATGATAAGAGTAGATATGTCAGAATTTATGGAAAAACATTCTACCGCAAAACTTATCGGCTCACCTCCGGGTTATGTCGGATATGATGATGGCGGACACCTTTCAGAACTTGTCAGAAAGAAACCGTATTCCGTTATTCTTTTTGACGAAATTGAAAAGGCTCATCCGGATGTATTTAATATCATGCTCCAAATCCTTGACGACGGCCGCTTGACTGACGCGAAGGGAAGACATGTAAACTTCAAAAACACTGTAATTATCATGACTTCAAACGTCGGCGCAAGCATGATTGCAACACAAGGCAGATTAGGCTTCACAACAGGTGATGATGCTAAAAAAGACAAATACGAAAAACTTAAAGAAACCGTTAACGAAGAGCTCAAAAAAGCATTCAGACCGGAATTTTTGAACCGTATTGATGATATTATTGTATTCTCTCACCTGAGCAAGGAAGAAATCAGAGAAATCGTTGACTTGATGATGAAAGACCTCTTCAAGAGACTATCTGAAAGAGAACTCTCTATTGAGGTTACGGATGAAGTTAAAGATTTCCTTGCAAAAGACGGATATAATGAAGCTTATGGTGCTCGACCATTAAGAAGATTGATTCAGAAGAAAATCGAAGATCCGCTTGCTGAAGAGATTCTAACAAATGCTTATCAGCCCGGTGATACAATACTTTTGAAGCTTGTAGACGATAATATCGTTTTTGAAAGAAAAGAAGGAAAACACGAAGAACAGGAAGCTGTTCAATAAAAATATCAGAAAGGCGGCGGGCAGAAATTCTGCCCGCCGCCTTTGCATTTATACATTATTTAACATATAATTAAATAGAATAATTGTGGCGTAAGGAGGAAATATGAACTTGGATATGGTGAGAAAGACGGATTCGGAAGTAGCTCAATATATTGATGAGGAGCTTGAAAGACAACAGAATACAATAGAACTTATCGCAAGTGAAAATTTTACCTCTCCTGCCGTAATGCAGGCTTGCGGAAGCGTTTTAACCAATAAGTATGCAGAAGGCAAGCCGCATAAACGTTATTATAACGGATGTGAAGTTGTTGATAAGATTGAAGAACTGGCGCAGAAAAGAGCCTGTGAATTGTTTGGAATGGCGCATGCAAATGTTCAGCCTCATTCAGGGGCTCAGGCTAATATGGCGGTTTTTGCAGCGCTTTTGAAATGCGGAGATAAGGTTCTCGGTATGGACTTATCAAACGGCGGGCACTTGAGCCACGGTTCTCCGGTTAACTTTTCCGGAATGTATTTTGACGTAAAAAGTTACGGAGTTGATGAAAACGGTAATATTGATTACGAAGATGTTCGCAAAAAAGCCATTGAACATAAGCCTAAATTGATTATTTGCGGTGCAAGCAACTATTCAAAAATTATAGATTTCAAAAAGTTTAGAGAAATTGCAGACGAAGTTGGTGCGATTCTTCTTGCGGATATTGCACACATTGCAGGGCTTATTGCCGGCGGAGTTCATCCGTCTCCCGCGGGTTACGCGCAAATCGTAACGACAACGACCCATAAGACGCTAAGAGGGCCGAGAGGCGGAATTATCATGTGTGATGAAGAATACGCTCTTGCTATTGATAAGGCAGTTTTCCCGGGGATTCAAGGCGGACCTTTGGAACACATTATTGCAGGAAAAGCTGTTGCTTTAAAAGAGGCGCTTTCTCCTGAGTTCAAAGAATACGCTAAGCAAATCGTTAAAAATGCAAAAGCCATGGCACAAGGGCTTTTGGATAACGGAATGGATATTGTAGGCGGTATGACAGAAAATCACTTAATGACATTGGATTTGCGAAAAACCGGAAAAACCGGCAAAGACATGGCAAACGTTCTTGAAAGAGTCGGAATTACCGCAAATAAAAATACTGTGCCTAATGACCCGCAAAGTCCGTTTGTTACAAGCGGTATAAGGCTTGGCGCAGCTGCGATGACAACAAGAGGTTTTAAAGAAGACGATATGAGAGAAGTTGCAAGGATTATATCTGAAGCAATTAAAAACTCTGATAATGAAGCGGTTCTTGAAAAATTGAGACAAGATTCTTTAAAACTCTGCAAAAAATATCCGCTGTATGGAGGCTAAATGATAATTAAACTTACACAAGCACATATAATAGGCGCATTTATATCGTATCTTCTCGGGGTGTTCATTGTTCCGATTGTGATAGAATTCTCACAAAAAGAAGGTCTTGTGGACTTGCCTAATGAAAGGAAAATCCACAAACTTCCGATATCACGCCTCGGCGGAGTTGCTATCTGGACAAGTGCAATGCTTACATTCCTGTTTCTTGTGCTTTTAAGTTACTATCCATACGGAAGCCTGCTCTCCGGAATCCTTCTCGGAGGCTCGTTAATGTTCCTTTTAGGGCTTGTGGATGATATTTATAATCTGGATGCAAAATTCAAACTGGTTATTCAATTGTCAATTGCAACAATCGTGTACCTTCTTGGTGTTCAGATTGATACAATTTTTAACCCGATGGGCGGTGTAATTCATCTGGGAATTTTCTCATACCCGATAACCCTGTTGTGGATTGTCGGGATATCCAACGCGGTTAATTTTATTGACGGTGTTGATGGGCTTGCAGGCTCTGTTATTACCGTAAGTTCAATCACGCTTGCGCTAATCGCTGTTGCAGTAAGCCCTGCGCAGCCGATTACGGCATTAATCGCTTTTATACTTGCAGGCTCAATGTTAGCTTTTCTAACATATAACTTTAACCCCGCAAAAATATTTATGGGGGATTCAGGTGCTCTGTTTTCGGGATTCCTGCTTGCAACACTCTCGATTGCAGGAGTTATGAAAGGAGCTGCACTTGCAGTATTACTGCCGTTTTTGGTACTTGCGGTTCCGATTATGGATATTACCTACTCAAGCCTGAGACGTATTATGAAAGGAAAATCTCCGTTTGTTGCTGATGCAGAACACATCCATCACAAGCTGCTTAAAGCGGGCTTCTCTCAAAAGAAAACAGTTGCAATACTCACATCTGTTGCGATTGTCGGCGGAGCCGTTGCTACTTATTTTACAGGAACATTAAAAAACTATTTTATATATATTGCAGTTCTAATACTGATTATGGTGCTTTTGAGCGTCATAAGCGTTATGACTAAACCTCATCCGATAGAACCGCATCAGGATAGAAATGAATAGATATGATAAAAAGGGGCGGAACGCTTCGCGTTCCGCCCCTTTTGTTTTTCCCTCATACAACCTTACGAATTCTCATCGTCATCTAAATATTTATAGTCCATCAAGCTGCCTTCATACTCTGTGAGGTCATCTCCATAGTATAAAGACATATTATTAACTATTCGATTTTTATCTTCTATTTTTTGTTTTTCTATATCAGAATTAACCCCATAGGCATTTATTTCCTGATTTGTAACCTTACCGTCTTTATTAGCATCAATATCGTCAAAGTGTGACAATACAGTCTCTTGCAGTGATGTGCTCATTCCGTATGCAGAGCCTAAAGTCATAATCTGATCTCTTGTAAATCCTTGCGTTGCCATATTATTCATTAGTTTTTGGATTTCGTCTGCAGAAATTGTGCCGTCACTGTTTGCATCCACACTATTAAAATTCGTAGTCAGATAAGAGGCAAAAGTTGCTCCGTACCCTGTACTTGTAATACTTGTGTTTGTCAAAGCCTTATTCAGATTTTCTAAAGTTACCCCATCTGTATACTGACCGGCTATCATAGCAAAAGAGTTTGATAAGCCGGCATTGATTCCGCTAAAAAGGGATGAACCGTCAAGTCGTTTGCCCATAATTACTCTCCTTATGGTTTGTGTATAGTTGTACATGTTCAGTTTAATGTTTTTATTCAAAAAGTCAATCATACAAAAATATGGGCTTTGGAGAACTGTTCTATAACTAAAGTTGGAAATTATTTTATAATATTGAAACATAAAATTAAATATGTGATATAATATTTAGGTAAGGAATTTATTAATGTTTAAACGTAAATGTAAGATAACTTTTATAAGCCATGGTGCAACTGTTCATAGTATGGACGGTATAATAAGCGATGCTGATAAGTACCCGAAACTTAACGAATTTGGAGAAGAAGAAATTGATAAAGTATGTGAATATCTAAAAAACAGAGCTGTTGCGTATGATACGATTTATACAAGCTCCTCTGCAAGATGTACTCAATCAGCACAAATTATAGCAAAACTTTTCAAAAAAAAGATTACATCAATTGATTTACCTTCACGTAGACACGGTGAATGGAGCGGAAGGTCTTATGAAGATTTGTTTGACCAGTACGGCCCGAGGGTAATCCTTGAAACTCCTCAGGGCGGAGAGTCATTAGAAGAATTTAACAAACGAGTTTCTGACGTTATTGATAAACTGGTGGAAGAAAATCAGGGAAACCGTATTATTGTTGTTACAACGCCTGATGTTATTCAATCTGCTATAGCAAAAACTCTTAAGCTTGAGGCTGAAAACCAGTTTAAATTATTGATAAAGACAGGTACTTTAACTCAAATAAGTTATTTTGAAGGTGATTGGTCGAGTATAATTTATTCGGATCACATGCCAACATAGATACAGCGGTATCGTCTAGTGGTTAGGACGGGAGATTCTCATTCTCCAAACAGGGGTTCAATTCCCCTTACCGCCGCCAAAATAAGAAAGACACCTAGTGTCTTTCTTATTTTGGCTTGCCTGTATTGTAGAAGTTGAGAAGCCCTCACAAGGCGAAAGCCTTGTCAAGGGGTTCAGCGTGAGCGAGCTGAGGCTGGAGAGTTTTGCAAAAGACAAAGTCTTGAAGCAAAACTCGAAATTGCCGTTAAACGCGAGCGAACAAGAGGATTCCCCTTACCGCCGTTTACTTTTTCTGTAGAAAAAGTAAACAAAAAGACTTTTCTCACTATGTCGTCAGACATTGGTAAAACTATAAGCTTGAATTACACTTCCAGGTCTGACTCAAATGTTGGCTTTACAGCCTTTCTTTTTTGGCTTGCTTATAACACGGCAAATGAGAAGCCCTCACAGGGCATAGCCCTGTCAAGGGGTTCAGCATGAGCGAACAAGAGAGTTCCCCTTACCATTTTTCTACAGAAAAAGTAAACAGAAAGACTTATCTCATTATGTCGTCAGACATTGGTAAAACTATAAGCTTGAATTATCTTGCCAGGTCTGACTCAAATGTTGGCTTTCTTTTTTGGTTTGCAGCCCTCTGAAAAGGGCTTAACGAAAACTAAGAGGCTTATATTGCCATTTGCGTAATATCAGTGTAAGCGGTTAAAAGTCTGTTTCTTACCTGAATAGCCATTTGCATGCTTAAAGAAGCTTTTTCTGCTGCAATCATTGCATCGTGTATGCTGGTAGAGCCGCCCATAGCTAAATCTTCCTGCTTTCTGTCCGCATCAAGTCTTAAGTCATTGACAGAATTTAAGCTATTTTCAAACGCGCTGCCCATTTGGTTCATAAAATTTCCGAGCCCGATTGGATCGTATTTATCTTTTAACGGAATACTGGCAGCTGCTTTTTGAAGTACGGAATCAAAATCCTGAACATCATTTTCAACCTCAAAAGATGCATTACCCTGCAAAAACTTGTTGTAATCATCAATTGCGTTTAAGTTGTAATTTGTATTATACGCACTTATTCCTGTTGAAAATTCCATATCTCCTCCTCAAGCGTTAAATATTCATAGCGCTTTGCATCATAGTCTTAACGTTTTCCGCAACCGTTGCATTCGCTTCATAAGCTCTGGAAGCGGATATCATACCAACCATTTCTTCTACAATATTAATATTCGGAACATCTACATATCCCTCCTCATCAGCGTCAGGATGAGACGGATCATATATTGTTTTTACGGCATTATCAGCTTCATAAATTTCATCAATCTGAACCCCGCCTGTCAGCATGCCTTCATTCAAAGCAACATTAGCGTTTATAAGCATATTCCCTGTTCTCGGGTCAAATTGAGCGTCAGGACTGTTGCTTGAAAAATTTGAAGGCCCTCTGTTTACTGTGTCTTCATAAATTGTTCTGAAAGCAACGTCTTTTTTTATGTAAACACCCTTTGCTCCATCCGGCTGGCGGGTAGTGTTTATGTTTGCAATATTACTTGCAATTGTGTCTATTTTAACTCTTTGTGCAGTCATGCCGGAGCCTGCAATATCAAAAATATTAAAACTCATATTCTATACCTCTTATTGACCTCTTATAGCCTCGGAAACACCTGTCATTTGCATTCTCTCCAGATTGGAAAGAACAGTGTACCTTGTGCCGACTTTAGCCAAATCCATCATTTCACGTTCAAGCTCAACATTGTTTCCTCTGGAATCGGAACCGCTGTAGATGTCAGTTACAACCTGCGGGTCAAATTGTGCCATTGTATTAGATTTCAAATAAGCTTTTTCCTGCATTGTAGGTGTTCTGTACTGGTGAACCTCCCCTGTAAAAACATCAACCATAGGAGGTTTGTATTCAATACTGTTTTGCCCTTTAATATAGTCTTTCAAATCTTCTCTTTCAATGATTTCCGCAAGCTGGCTTTCAAACGCGACTTCCTGCCTCTGAAACCCCGGTGTCATGACGTTTGCGATATTTGAAGCAACTGCATGCTGCCTCTCCATCAGCCCATCCATGCCAAGCTTTGTAATCTCAATTGTTCTGTTTGTAATTAAATCCATAATCTTTTCCTCACACCAGCCCTATACGGATTACAAATTCTGTGTAATCCTCCCCGCTGTGACTTAATTCTAATTGTCCGAGCATCTCTTCTGCCGCCTGTTTGCATATCATAAGCCCAAGCCCGCTTCCGAAGGATTTTGTTGTAAACCCTTCTTCAAAAATCATATCTGGATTACCTATTGCCCCAGCGTTATTGGATACTCTTATGATTGCAAAATCTCCCTCTGACTCGGTTTTAATTTTAATATACTTACCATTTTTATCGTCTTCGATTCCGAACGCCTCTGCCGCATTCTTTACAAGATTGATTAGTATACCTAAGAACTTATCTTCATCTGCAAGAATCTCACAGTCTGCATTATTCTCTACGATATACTCAATATTTTTGCATTCGAAATATACTTTCGTCAAATCCTGCGCAGTTTTAATCAGATACTTAAGCTTGTGCGGTTTTAAATCAAGAGTGTTTTCTGATTTTAATGCAATCAGAGAATTATTAGCCATCTTCACAGCTCTTTTTATACAATCAATTGCGCCAAGGATTGTTTCATCTTTTATCTCATTTTTTTCGCAGTATTTTTTTATAATCTCGGAATACAAATCGCATATTGAAAGCTGGTTTCTGACCTCATGCGCAGCCGCTCTTGTATTCGGCGTGTATTCTTGTTTTCTGCTGCTTTGATTCTCAGCAAAACCTAATACAGCCTCCTTGCCCTCTTCATCCAAATTAGATAAAATCCGTCTGAAAGATTGGTTCAAAAGCTTGTTATCACGTCTGTCAGGCTTAAAGCGCTCCTGATATTTGCCGATATCTATTATTGTATTTCTATTAATAATATCAAGTGCTTCGTTTTGCTGACTTGAGTTAACAACGGAATAATATCTGACGCTCTCTTCCTCGTCTGTATTGGAATCCCACACAAGGATTGCTACAAATCTGTGGGTCATAACACAAAGAAACTCTGTGTTTGCCCAGACTTTTTCTCTCAAGTTTCCGCTCTCGTCAGAAAAATCGTACGATTCTATTTCCGAAAACTCCAGTCTTTTGAGAAGTCCGACAATTCCTTCGTTGTGAATTATTCTATAAAGAACAACCCCGGCCTCCGGTTTGTCAAGAAGCGGTTCCAAGACAGCACGCATAAGGGCGCGAAGCGCCCGCTTGCTTAAAAACTTATTCTCTTGAGAGTCAATAAGTTCTTTTAAATAATTCTGCTGTCTTACGATTTTTTTCATAGAAACCTTTTTTTATTTAAGTGAAGGGTGAAGAGTGATGCGTGAAGGGTCCGTTATAAATACTTTTCAACTCTTCAACCTTTCAACTTATCAACCTCTAAACTACTTTTCAACTCTTCAACCTTTCAACTGTTCAACTTCTAAACTACTTTTCAACTATTCAACCTTTCAACTTATCAACTTCCATAACTTCTTCTCAACTCCTCAACTTCTAAACTTATACTACACCGCCATCTTAACTTTCTTTGTCAAAAAGCCGTTGTTAATAGCGTACAAAACAGCCTGTGTTCTGTCGTTTACCTGAAGTTTTTGGAAAATATTGTTTACGTGTGTTTTTACAGTGGTTTCAGATATAAACAATTTGCTTGCAACGCCTTTGTAAGTTATACCCTGTGTTAGAAGTTCCAAAACCTCTTCTTCTCTCTGTGTCAGGTAGCTGAGAAGGTTTTCTTCTTCCACTTCTTCCTTTTCGCATTCCTGCTTGAATGACTGCTGGAAGTATTCAAAGAATCTTGAAGAAAGCGCAAGCGGAAGATAAATTTTGCCGTTTAATACTTCTTCAATTGCATAGATTAACTGGGCTGATGCCATGGTTTTTAATACATAACCCTTTGCCCCAATCTTCATAGCTCTGAAAATCAAATCCGCATCATCATATCCTGAAAGCGCAAGAACCTTTGTTCCCAAATCGAGTTTAGAGATTTCCAAAATCCCTTGAAGTCCGTCTTTTTCAGGCATATTCATATCAAGCAGAACAATATCCGGCTGATATTTCTTGATTAAGTTTAGCCCGACAGTAATGTTTGTTGCTATCCCTACAACATCAAAGGTCCCCTCAAGATTCAATAATTCCCTAATCCCTGCTAAATGCTCATAGTTGTCATCAATAAGCAGCACTCTGGACTTCTTCTTAAACTCACGTCTCATACTCTCTTCTCCCTCTTTATTTATAAATTTCATATATTTGTATAAGTCTACACTATGTATATTACCTTCTTTTAGATGATATTTTCATCAACACGAGGATTGATTTTCCAGCATTTGAGGTAGATTACAAGATATAGACCACATGGTCTATAAAAATGGGGAAATACTGCTTGCAGAAGAGCTGTGCTGCTATCATAAGATGATACTCCTACTCGCGCAAGCAGTGTAGACACTATAGAGGAGTATACTGCATATAGCCTAGGCAATTTATGGGAAGAATTGGTATAATCAGTCTATGAAAAAGATTTTATTATCCCTTCTGGATTTAATTTACCGTAAAAAATGCTATTTCTGCGGCCGGTCCAAATACTCGGTTAAAATGTGTCCCGAATGTTATGATTGTCTAAGTTACTTTGATTTCAAACCTAACAGAATTATTAACGGTGTTAATATTTACACCTGCGGTGAGTACGAAAAAAATCTGCAAAAGTTAATACGCGGGCTTAAATACCACAAGCAAAAAGAGCTTGCGTTTTATCTTGCAAAATTTATGTATGAATATTTTTCTAATCTTAAAATAAACAAAAGGTTTCAGGTTATCGCTGTTCCGCTACATAAAAACAGGCTTAAGAAGCGCAAATACAACCACATGGAGCTTGTTGCAGAAGAATTTTGTAAATTGTCGGATAATATTCCGAACTTTGATTTAATCAAAAGGGTTAAAGATACCAAACCGCAGTATAGATTATCAAGAAACGAGAGGATGCAAAACCTTTCTAATGCTTTTGAGGTTGACCTCACAAAAGATTTAGGGCTGCCAATATTAATACTTGATGACATTTGTACAACAGGAGCTACATTTGAAGAGATGATAAATACATTTAAACAAAACGGTTTAACAGATATTACCTGCCTGGCATCATCCAGCCCCTAATAAATTTATCAAAAGTATGTTAAAATAAGAATATAGAAAAGCGAGCTTTTATTATGTTTCAAAAAAAATTAAAAACAAATATGGAATCAGAGATTCTTGAACAAAAAACAATTATTCCATATATTTTGATGAAATACATTAATCCTCAATGCGGCGAGATAAAAATAGATTTGCCTCAAAATATTACGAAAATTGTCCTTGTGGCAAGCGGTTCTTCATACCATTGCGCAAGATTCGCGGTTGATTTGCTGGAAAAGATTTCTAAAATTGAGACACGAGCTATATATTCAAGCGAATTTTTACTAAAAAGTGTCATTCCGCATGACGAAAATACGCTTTACATTTTCATAACCCAATCCGGAGAAACCAGCGATACTGTAAAGGCCGCACAAAGGGTTAAAGAGACAACCTCGCTTCCGACCTTGTGTATCACAAACAGTGAAGGCTCAACAATCTGGAATATGTGTGATTATAAAGTCGCATGTTTCGCCGGAAAAGAAAACGGTATTGCTGCAACAAAATCCTTCACTTCCCAGATGCTTTGCCTTATTTTGATTTCGCTAAAACTGGTTGAAATTCTTCACCATTCAAATGAACAGACAAAAATTTATAAAGAATCTTTAAACTATCTTCCAATAATTATAGAAAGAGCTTTAAATAAGCGCGATGAAATAAAAAAACTGGCAAAAATTCTGGCAAAAGAAAAACTAGTCGTAATAACAGCTGACGGCATTTCTTATTCTCTTGCCAAAGAAGCTGCCCTAAAGATTAAAGAGACATCTTATAAAAATATCAGTGCGGCTATTTTAGGAGAATTTATGCATGGTCATGTGGCTGTATTTAACAATCGCGGAACACTAATTTATATTGCGGTTGATAAAATATCAGAACGTTCCTCTGTCAATCTCAACAAAATAAAACAGGACTACAACCCTCGTCTTGTAGTAATCGGTCCGATAGAAGCTGACATTAATCCTGATATTAATATCAACATAGAATGCGACAACGAAATTCAACAAATGTTTGCAGACGTAATCATCTGCCAGCAGCTTGCACTGGAAACAGCTTTAAAGCTCAAACGTAATGTTGACCATCCGAAGGGATTAACCAAAGTTTTAAAGACTTAACCCTCGTTAACCTCACGTTTCTGGTATCTTGCAGCCTTGGCATTAATTGCATAACATGCGCTGCTGAGTCTTTGAGAGAGCATAAACATATTTCTCTGAATAGCCGCAACATCATTCATTGCTTCAAGCATTTTTTCAGGATTAACCATTGATTCTACAGCATCATGGTTATCAACTTTTTCATCTGCATATTTTTTGACCAAAAGTTTGTCAATATAATCTCTTGCCCCAATTGCCATAATAAAACTCCTAATAACTTAAATTTCCCTATATATAAATAAAAACAATTCGGGTAAAAAAATTGACTTAATTGTAAAGAATTATAACAATTCTTTTTCTTTAATATATCTGGGGCGCGCTTTGACTTCATTAAAAATTTGCCCCATATACTCGCCTATGATACCAAGACAGAAGAGTTGAAGGCCACCGAAGAAAGCTAGTAGAATCACGAGTGTTGCCCAGCCTCCTGGAGTTGTGTGGAAAATATATTTTTCAACTACAACTTCCATCGCAAGCAAAAAGCTTCCCAGAACCGTCAGAACACCTATTGCAGCAATTATTCTCAAAGGCACGATACTAAATGCCGTGATTCCGTTGAGCGCAAGACTGGTTAAACTAAAGAAATTAAACTTTGATGAACCAAGAGCCCTCGGCTTAACATCAAAATGCACATACGCTGTCTTAAGCCCGATTTCGTGGAAGAATCCGCGCAGAAAAAGACCTTCTTCAGGGTATTGTTCTAAAATTTCCAGTCCTTTTGAACTTACAAGTCTAAAATCGGAATGATTAGGCGGAATCTTAACCCCCAAAAGATTCATGAGTTTATAAAAACAAAGAGCTGTATATTTTTTGAAAAATGAATCAGTTTTTCTATCGTTTCGAATACCTGATACAATATCCGCACCTTTGTGAAATTCGTCAATAAACTTTTCTATAGCATTTTCATCCTGCTGCAGGTCAGCATCAATTGAGACTACACAATCACACCCGATTGCTTTCACACCCAAAAGGCCTGCAATAAGCGCTTTTTGGTTGCCGTAATTTCTGATAAACTTTGTACCCTTGACTCTTGAGCCATAGGTATTATGCAATTCTTCAATGAGAGACCAGGTGCTATCCTTTGAGCCGTCATCTACAAGATAAATATAACTGTCGGAAGCTATTTTGTCTTTCGCAATTATTCTGTCAAGAACCTTTAAAAGCGTTTCAACGGTTGATTTAACCACCAGCTCTTCATTAAAACACGGAATTATTATCGCAAGTTTTGTTTTATTTTCGCTCATTGTAATCCTCGTTATATTATAATACAATTAAATTATCAAAAAATAAAGGAGAAACTTTTGGCAGCCAAGAGATTCATACTCAATGCGGACGATTTTGGCATGTCGCATGCATTTAACAGAGCAGTCCTTGAAGGATACACAGAAGGAATACTCAAAAGCGCAAGTCTCGTTGCAAACGGAGAAGCTTTTGAAGAGGCTGTTAATGAAATTATTCCTGCCTGCCCGGATTTGGGAGTCGGAGTGCACCTTAATATTATTGAAGGGAAATCTCTCTGCAGAGAGTTAGATACACTTACGGACAGTGAGGGAAATTTTAATAACTCCTTCGGACAGCTTCTTATAAAATCTTTAAACACAAAAGACAACACTTTTATGGAACAGCTGGAAAAGGAGTTTCGCGCACAGATTGAAGATATTCAGGCAAAAACTTTTGTCACTCATATTGATTCACATGTTCATACGCATTCAATTCCGAGGATTTTTGATTTGGTATGCAGACTTGCAAAAGAATACGGGATTAGCCAGATTAGAACACAATTTGAAAAACCATACATTGTGCCGGATGTTTTCAAGCATTTGAACCGCGTGTATCCGCTCAACTTAATCAAAGTTGCTCTGCTAAACGTATTTACGCTGATAAACGAAAATACAGTCCTAAAATACGGACTCAATACAAATGATTACCTGATTGGAGTTGCCTATACTTCAATGATGAACAGCCTCACGGTTTCTTACGGACTTAAAGCAATAAAAAGAGACAATGTTACAGTTGAATCTTTGATTCATCCTTGCAGATATGAAGACGGTAAGATTGATAATCATTTTACTGAATTTCAGATTACGAGAAACAAAAAATTGAAGGAAGAAATTGAAAAACTCGGATTTGAGATTACTAACTATAAAGATGTTCAGGCTCCTGTAGAAGTATAATGTTAAAAAATTTAAGCGTCGTTATTCTAATTCTTGCATTTGTAATTTTCGGAATCTTCTTTGCTCCGAAAGAGCATTACTACCGTGTCACAAGTGTGGTTAATCCATACGAACTTATGCTTGATAACGGAGCGGAGATTAATCTTAAAGGGTTTGAAAGTTTCAAAGACAATCTGGCGAATTTGGAAATAACAGGAGATGAAGCTTTTATTCTGGATAATTTAGCCAAATACTGGGCTAAAAACATTCTCGAAGGCAGAAAAGTTAAACTTGCGGATAATGATTTAGTCTATTTAAAATACAGTTATACTGCAAGATTCAGGAATTCTCCCTACTGTATAGAAAATGGCAGACTTACAAACCAACACGCTTTTGACAAACTTATAAAATCAATCCGCAAAGGACAATATGTCATTATCGATAATGACAATATTTACCCAATCTCATCCCACAGAGACGGAATAATCATCAGAAAAAGATATTTTACAAAGATTAAAAATAACGAAGCACCATTTGAGGCGGAAAAGACATACAAATCATCAATAGATACAAACAACATCAAAATTATTGTCTCTGACAGCACCACAAAACTTAAACCTGACAGAAACTGCTCAAGCGAGATTTGCAAAGAAATTCTTTCCGGAATAAATAACGCCCAAAACTCAATTGATATTGCAATCTACGGCTACTCTTCAACCCCTAAGATTGAAAAAGCAATAAAAGATGCAATCTCTCGCGGTGTTAAGATTCGGCTTGTATATGATATAGACACAAAGGGCGGGAATATTTACCCCGATACATTTGATTTTGTTAAACTGGTTCCCGCAAACCGAAATGACGGCATCTCAAAAGAGGCAGGATGCACGATGCATAACAAGTTTTATATATTTGATAACAAAACCGTAATAACAGGCTCTGCAAACCTTTCGCATACTGATATGTCAGGATATAACACTAACAGCATTATTGTAATCAATTCTGCCAAAGCTGCGGAGATTTACAAACAGGAATTTGAACAAATGTTCAGCGGGAAATTCCATACGGATAAAACCCAATCCACGGACAAGCAGGGCTTTGATAATATGAAAATCTTTTTCTCTCCTCAAGATAAAGCTATAACAAACGGAGTTATTCCGCTTATAAAAAACGCAAAGAAATATATTTACATCCCGGCTTTTGTTATCACTCATAGAGAATTGACCGCCGAACTTATAAAAGCGCACTCAAGAGGGGTTGATATCAGAATAATTGCGGATGCTTTGAATGCCTCAACCAAACACTCCAAGCATCAAGAATTGAGGAATGCAGGAATTGGCGTAAAAACCGAAAACTACGCAGGGAAAATGCACTCCAAAACCATGATTATCGATGATGAATACTTAATCATAGGCTCAATGAATTTTTCTTTCAGCGGAGAGAGTAAAAATGACGAGAATATGATTATTCTGAAAAATCCCGAATTTGCAAAGTTTTATAAAGACTTTTTCCTCTATCAATGGGGTCGTATTCCTGACAAATGGCTTAAGTTCAACGCAAGGGCAGAAGGATTTGATTCAATCGGTTCCTGTACGGACGGAATTGATAATGATTATGACGGACTTACAGACAGCGCAGACCCTGCTTGTATCAAATGAGAACATCTATTTGCGAGTTTTAGGTAAACTTTTCGTGAAAAATGATTTATGCAGGTTGTGTAATCATCATCGGATTCAATAAAATCCGTAAGGTTGATGGTTTCAATATTGTTTTTCTTCGCAAACTCTTCTATTATCGGATTAATCAGCGCATGCCTTTGCGCAAGGTTTTCATATCCTTGCTCTGTTTTTGAGGTTTCCTTTTCGCTTCCCAGAATAAGAACAAGTTTCGTATCCGGTGAAATATTGTTTTTTATGTATTCAAGATTTTTAAGAATCTCTTCTTGAGGAACTTCGCCTGCAAAGGTGTAGTTTTCTTTGAATTTTCTAAGCTGAATCAGGTTTGCATCGTGAAACTCTTTAGGAATATTCTCCAAAGTCTTCGCCCAATTATCGGGATTGGTTATATCAACGTTGGAAAAGCCGAATACAACATAGGTTCCGTCGTTGTTGTTAATATAAAGTCCGCTGTGGAGCGATGTAAGAAGGCTTAAAAATATAATATTGTACTTAGGGTTAAAAAATTCTGTTTTAAAATTCTCCGGAAACGGGAACGGAAAGCGGTTACAAATCTCGCGTAATTTTTCCGGTGATTCTCTGTGCGCCTGAACAATATAAGCAATATGCGTATGTTCAAGAATGTACTGAAATTTTTCGTTATAATAAGGAAATTCAGTATCGATATTACAATCCGTCTTGATGTAATCTATTGTAGATAGCAAATCGCATGGACCTTTGAACAAAACATTAAAATCGGACTTATTTTCCTTCTGCTTTGTATCCAAATCGCTAACCTCTTTTATCCAGTCAACCTCGCCGTCAAGCGTTGAAGATACAGGTTCTATAATATTGATTTTCGGGCGTGGAAGCTTATTATAAATATATTTTTCTATCCCCATACCAAGGATTCTGCAAGAGAAAAGATAATGCTCAAGCAGATTTTTATCCGTGTTTAAAGAATAAAATCCGCAAATGCCGTAGTTTCCGAAATCATCCTCGACGATTACGTATTTATTTTCATTTCCGTTATTAAATACCAGTTCTCTGTTTTTAGTAAAATTAAGCTGGTTTGTTCTCCTCACAAGCTCCCTGATTCTTGGCTCGATATCTGGAGTTACGTCCTTGATACAAATTCTGATGTTACTCTTTTTTAAAAACTCTTCGTTAGAATAATTTTCAAGCGATTTTGCAATAGCTTTCTTTTCAAGAATTTTGTATTCCTTAAGCCGCGAACAGTTGATATCAAAAGAGTTTACAAAATACAGGTTTTTTATTGCCTCATAAGGTGTCTCAAGCGTCATAATCTCAGGACAATAAAACTTTGCCTCATTTAGATTAATCTCATTGTCGTCAATAAAGAGAGTGTTTTCCGCTCTCAGCTGCATATTATTTATGATTTCTCTAATCCTTTCTCCCTTGGAATACCAGTTAATCGAAGGAAAAAGAAAACAATCCCAAACTTTTTCCAAATTGTGGTTATAAAAAGTTGTTCTTACCCTCTCAAAATCATTCTTAGAACATACAGAGTGCATAATCCCTCTGTCTACACTTTTTAGGATAAAATCTATAACTTCGGGCCTGATTTTTATCTCCCCTTCTTCCAAAATACCGTCCCAGAGAGTATTATCCAAATCCCAGATAATAAGCTTTACATTATTCAGATTAACAAAATTACCCAAAACCCCGCCCTTTCTATTGCGATTATACCCATTTTATTAAGTTTTGTAAAGGATATCTCTTTTTCTTACGGAAGGGTTAGGGTGGAGGAGAGATTGTGTGACCTGTCCCCTCTCCATCGGGGAGGGTTAGGGTGGGGGACAGTCAGAAATTCCAAATTCTTCCTGTAATCTTTTGTAAACACCCTCCATATTGTCATTAATATCTTTATTCCAAAACCGTATAACCTTATATCCTTTTGAGGTTAAATATTCTGTTCTTTTTTTATCGGCTAATATAATTTCAGGAGAATTATGCTGTCCTCCATCAATTTCTATTATAATTTTTTTCTTTCGGCAAACAAAATCTACAATATAATTTCCTATTGGAGATTGCCGCCTTATCTCATAGCCGTAGAAATTATGGTTACGAAAAATCTTCCACAACACTCTCTCTTGAGGAGTTAAATTTTTTCTCAGTTTTCTTGCAAGGTTAATATTATTCATAAATATATTCTACCATACGGTTAACCCCCTCCCTAACCCTCCCCGATGGAGAGGGGACATCTTACGCTTTACAAACCGCCTCCCTTCCAGCCCCTCCCCGAAGGAGAGGTAATTTTTTCTCCATATTTGTTAAGTTTTGTAAAGCAAATTTAATCAAAAAAGGCAATTTTTGAACCGAAAAAAACTTCATGTAAGTAAGGGAAATTAAATAGGTTACAAAAGAGTGCTTCACTCTTTAAGAAAGGCAGGTATTTTATGGCACCGGGTTATGGAATTAATAGTATAGGTTCATACGCAAGTGATCCTTACTTTATGTACGCACTAAACTCGTACAATCCGAATTTTATGGGAACACAGCAGACACCAACGGTGTCACAGCCACAGAATTATACAATAGAGCAGCCGGCTGTTACAACAACAGCTCCGAGCTTTAAGGGTTCAGATGATGAAAAAGAAAGCTCAAATGCAGGCTTAATCGTAGGCGGTACAGTTGTTGCAGGTGCAGCTGCATTGATTTATGCAGCTAAAAAAGGCAATGGTAAAGGAATCAAAGAAGGATTCAAAAACATCTTACGCGGTCTGAAAGGCAAAGGTACCGAAAAAGCTGCTCAAGAAGCTGCTGAAAAAGCAACGAAAGCAATGAAGGAATTTAGTTACAAGGCAAAAGACGGCAGCATTGTTTATGTTAAAGACGGCAAAATTGCCAAGGTTGCTATCAAAGGCGAAGATAAGGTTCTTGACAAAGCCGGTGAAATTAATAAATATATAGCGGATAACGGTGTAACTATTCCAAATGCGTTTACCGGCAGCAAACTCACAGATGGAGTAAATTTAACTAAATACCAGTTTACTCATAACAAGAAAACTTATACCGTAGAAAACGGAGAAATCATAAGCATTGAAGTTGGCGGTAAAAAGGTTAATAAAGATAAAGTAAGTGAGTTCTTAGAAAAAATGAACGCTACTGAAAAAGACCAGATTGAAAACAAGATTGCAAGAGTTCAAAATGGCGAAAAAGTTAAAGGATTTATTGATAATAGTATTCAATACTCCTGGGTTGACGATGCCGGCGTAGTTTATTCAAGAGGCTACAACAGAAAAGGAAGTCTTATAACAAAAAGGATAAGTGTTCCGGGCGAAGTCAACCACAAACCTGCAGAGGCCGAATGGAAAGCATGGCTGAATAAAAACAGCGAAGTTGATAATCAGGTAAGAACATTGATTGAAAAAGGCCGCGTCGATGGAGTTAAAGTTGGTAACTTTAAATATACTGACAAAAACGGTAACGTAATCTCTGTCAATGAAAAAGGTGAAATTACACGTATTCAATTAAAGAAAGCCCCTCAAAAAGGTGCACCTACAGACTTAAAACCGGAAACAACAGAGTTTGATGCCTGGTTATACGATAACAAAGAAGTAAAAGAAGCTGTTAAAAAAGAATTTGAATCCGGCTTGGCACCTGACGGAGCAAGATTTATTGCAGCATAATTGAGACTTGTAAAATATAGGATTTATGGCTCCCTTTATAAGGGAGCTTATTTTTTATCCAATCTCTTTTATGAGTTCCGCGATTCTCTTTGTTGCGTCAAATCTTGCAAGATGAGATGCGTTTTGTTTCAGATAATTCATCTTTATCGGATTATCTATAAGCTCTGCAATAGCTTCTCTTAACCTGTTCGGTTCAAGCTCTTTATCTTCTATATAAATGCAAGCACCCATATCAAGAAGATACTTTGCATTAATCCTCTGGTGATTCGCAGCAGCATAAGGGTACGGAATAAGTATCGGAGCCGCATCCGACGCACAAATTTCGGAAAGACTTAAAGAACCTGCTCTTGAAACAACAATATCGCTTGATTTAAGAGGTGATATCATATCCTCAAAATAAGGACGTATGATTAAGTTTTTGTCCTGCTCATAAGCCGGATAAATTTTTTGAATTCTATCTGTCACATCTGCGTAATTTTTCTTTCCTGTCTGAAAAATTACCTGTAAATTCATCTCCTGCGATAATTCCTTGATGAGTTCTATTGTCGTATTATTTATTGATTTTGCTCCCTGAGAGCCGCCCATAATACAAATTGTAAGCCGATTTTCAAGCCCGAGTTTTCTTCTTGCATCAGCCTTTGTTAATGTTTCGAACTCTTCTCTTATAGGATTTCCAGTAATAATCGCGTGTTTGTTCGGGATAAACTTCTTAGCGTTTTCAAACGCCAACGATACATATTTTGCCCTTTTTGATAACCTTCTTGTAACAAGCCCCGGCATAGCATCGCAATCGTGCATCATATAAGGGGTTTTAGTTAATATGCAGGCAAAAATCATCGGCGCTGAAACATAACCGCCTGTTGCAAAAACCGCGTTAGGCTTGTATTTTTTTATATATCTTACAGAGCGGATAATTGCCTTTACAAGTTTTACACCCCACACAAAGAATTTAGGGTTAAGCTTTCTCGGCATACCGGAAACACTCACATGCAAAAACTTATACCCTTTTTTTGCAGCAAGTTCAAATTCCATATTACGTTTATTTCCTACATAATAAACCTTTGCCCCGCCTTCTGTTAGCGCATCTGCTACAGCCATTGCAGGGTAAATATGACCTCCGGTTCCGCCTCCGGTCACAAAGTAACTGCTATTGTATACTTCTGACATTAGTTCTTATCCTTTTCACATTATCTTTTGATATATTTAATAAAATTCCAACCATCCACAATGATACCATAATGGAAGATCCGCCGTAACTTATAAACGGCATCGGCACACCTGTTGCCGGAACAAACGAACTTGCAACCCACATATTCAAAAAGCCTTGAAAACAAATCGAGAATGTAAGCCCTAGTGCAAGCAGTTTGCCGTACATGTCCTGACATTTTACGGCAATAATGAATCCTCTCTGCAAGATTGTCCAGAAAAGACAAATTATTAAAAGACATCCGATAAATCCGTGCTCTTCTCCTATTACTGCGAAAATAAAGTCCGTATGCGCTTCCGGAAGCCATGCAAGCTTTTGTTTGGAAGCACCGTACCCGAGTCCGTAAAGTCCGCCGGATGCGAAAGCAACAAGAGACTGGATTATATTGTATCCTGCCCCCAGCGGGTCAGCTTCAGGATGAAGCCAGGTTGTTATACGAGATGACTGATACCCTTTCAAGCCTTTTAACAAAAGCAGCGGAATCATCAGCGCAGCGCCGCCGATAATCAATTGAATCGAGCCTCCGGCGCAGATATAAATAGCGACGGATGTTGCAAGCAAAAGCAATACCATACTTAAGTTCGGCTGGGTAAAAATAAGCCCTATCATAATAAGTATAGGAATAAACGCCGTTACTATTTTATTATTGTCAAAAATATTTGCGTCTCTATAGAATACGCCTGCAAGAAGCATTACAACCGCAGGTTTAGCAAACTCCGAAGGCTGCAAGCTCATAGGCCCTATATTAATCCACCTTTGAGCACCGTTAACGGTTGTACCCGCAACCTTTACAAGGACAAGCATTATAATTACAAAAACCGCAAACGGCAGAGTATACCCCATTAGTTTTTTGTAATGAAAATTTGATAAAAACCTTAACCCCACAACACCGACAACTACGCCGAATAACTGTTGGATTAAGAATCTTGCGGGGTTCAAGCCCATATCAATACACTTCGGAGCGCTTGCGGAAAATATTGCCATAAGCCCGATTACGACAAGGAAAATTACTGCAATCAAAAGCGGCCTGTCTGATTGCATGTTTTGCGTGCTCATCTTTTCCTTATTGTCGTAATTATTTAGATAAGACATATTCCTTAAAGACATCTCCTCTGTGTTCGTAACTCTTGAACATATCAAAGCTTGCACATGCAGGTGAAAGAAGTACTACGTCAGGCTTTAAGCTTATTGCCTTGTCTATTGCCTCCTCCATCGTGCGTTCTTTTATTATATTACTAAAACCATTTTTTTTCAGATTTTCTTCAAATCTTTCACTAGCCTCGCCTATTAACAAAACCGTGTGAATATGTTTGTTTATGGAATGACACATTTCCGTTAAATCCGTATTTTTGTCTCTGCCTCCGAGAATCAAAGCGACATCAACATTGTTAAACGAATCAATTGCGACAATTGATGCTTCCGGATTTGTAGCTTTGGAATCGTTATAAAAGGTTATTCCGTCCATAACCCTGACTTTTTCAAGACGGTGCTCGGGAGCTTTAAAGGACATAATACGCTCTTTTATGTCATCATTTTCCATACCCAGAAGCTTTGCAATAATTATTCCGCACATAATGTTCTGGTGGTTATGGTGTCCGACAAGAGGACAATCGCTCAAAGAGATAATTTTTTCGTCTCTGTAAAATATTGCCTCGTCTTTTATATAACAATCCTTGTCATCATCAAAGAATACAACATTTTTACACCTTTTTGAAAATTCAAAAAGCTTATTGTCTTTTGCATTCAGAACCGCAAATTCAGGCTCCTGCGGCGGCAGGAATATTTTGGCTTTCGCGTTGAAATAATTTTCAAGTCCGCCGTGCCAATCAATATGATCTGGCGTAAAATTAGTCCAGCAGGCAATTTTTGCCTTAAATTTTTCAGTCATCTGTGCCTGATAAGAACTTATTTCACATACGAGAAAATCATGTTTTTCACAAATCAAAGAAGTTGGCGGAACACCAATGTTTCCGCAAACAGGCGCAGAATATTGTTTGCTTAAAATATGAGAAACAAGAGCCGTTGTTGTAGTTTTTCCGTTAGTTCCGGTTATCGCAATAAACGGAATATCCGTGTTTTGATACGCAAACTCGATTTCTGATATTATCGGAATATTCTTTTCTTCAAGTCTCTTAAAGATTTCAGACTTTGGCGGGATGCCCGGGCTTGTTACAGCAAAAACAGAGCCTGATATAAACTCGTCGCTGTGATGGCCGCATTCAATTTTAACACCATTCCTTTTTAACTCTTCAACCTTTTGTTTATACTCGTCTTTCGGTGCCTTAGCCTCTGTTATGTATACGTCATAACCTTTTTTGAGGGCAAATTCGGCTGCTGAAATTCCGCTCTTTGACAAACCCAAAATTAAAATTTTCTCTGACATAACAACTCTCCAACTATTCCTAAATTTTATATTAAACAACTTAGAAAATAAATAAAAAGTGTTAGATTAAAATCTATATTTATATTAAAAAATTCAAGCCTATCGCAATTATTGAAAGTACAAGCGAAACAATAGCAAACTCTATTACAATTCGCTTTTCTGAATGTCCGCATAGTTCAAAGTGATGATGAATCGGCGACATCTTAAAAATTCGTTTTCCGGTAAGCTTAAAACTTGTAACCTGCAAAATTACAGAAAGAGTTTCCATAACAAAAACCCCGCCGAATATAGCAAGCAGAATTTCGCAGCGTCCCAGAATCGCAAGCGTACCCAAAAGCCCCCCGAGCGCCAGAGAACCTGTGTCACCCATAAATACCTGGGCTTTTGGTTTGTTGTACTTCAAAAATCCGATTAAAGCACCGATTACTGTTGCGGAAATTATTGCCACTACAGAATGACCATCAAAGAAAGCAATCAATCCGCATGCCAGAAAAGCGGGAATTCCGGTTGCTGCAGCAAGACCGTCAAGACCGTCTGTTAAGTTGTAAGCATTAGAAGCTCCGGTTACAACAAAAACCGCAAATAAAGGATATAACAAGCCTAAATCAAAGGATTTAGAACCAAGAGTTATCACTGTACCGTAACTCTGCATTGCATAAACTGTCGGGATAAGCGCAATAAGGATTTGTCTTATAAGCTTGCCTCTAGGGCTTAAACCTTTATTGTGATGGCCTTTTATCTTTAAATAATCATCCTGAAACCCTGCAAGCGCCATAAATAATAGAGTTATAATAATTATCCAGGCCGATTTATCCATTTCCTGCGCCATGCAAAGGGTGATTATTGAAGCAATGATGATTGCAGCAATGATGAACACACCTCCGGTTGTCGGAGTTCCGGCCTTCTTTGCGTGAGTTTCCGGTGCTAAATCAAGAATATACTGATTAATAGTCTTTTTCTTTAAAAAATCTATATACGGAACACCAAATAAGAGGCATAAAACCATGCTCAAAAGTAATCCGACTGCAATCATTATCATTGTTAAAATTCTCCTTATTGTTTACCCCTTGATTTTAACCCAAAAAGGCAAGGGTTTGAAGAGTGATTGTAAATATTTGTAAATAAGAAGTCAATTATTTATGCAGCATAGACTTTATATATATAAGGGAAATAACACGAGGGAAAAAACTATGTGCTTTAGCGTATCATCAAACGTATTTATAAACGGCCACCGCGTTGGATTTAGCAGATTCCACGGCTGGGGTGGATGCGGTTTCGGAGGCTTCACGCCGGGATGTTTCGGGTGGGGATTCGGAGGATGTATGCCGTGCAATCCGTGGGGAGCCGCTGGATTAGGCCTTGGATACGCACTCGGAAACGGTATTATAAGAGGATTGTCCAGACTTTTCTAAATCATCAAAAACTGAACGATCAAACTCGTTAAAATTACGGATAATTGAATCTACGCCGTCGATGTTTTTGTAGTATTCAACAGGCTCAAGAGACGCAATGGCAATAATTTTGCCGATTCCTGCGTTTTTGGCTGCATTTATGCCCGAAATAGCATCTTCTACTACAATACAATCCTTCGGATTAAGCCCTATATTTTGGGATGCGATTAAAAATATGTCAGGCGCCGGTTTCCCGGGAATCTTACCGTTTGAATAAACAATTTTATCCAAATCAAACCATCTTGCAAGATTAAATTCTTTTATATAAAACTCGACGTTGTCCCACTCGGACATTGTTGCAATGGTTCTCGGAATATTATTTTCTTTGAGCCAGTCTAAGAATTCAACGGCACCGGGTGCAAGCTTGAAATTTTCTCTATCTATAAGACATTGCCTGCGATAAAGAGCTTCTTTTTCCTTGGCGTATTTTTCAACCATATCGGGAGAAGGCCGTTTTCCGATGGCGTACGCTATAATATCCTCGTTTGTGCGTCCGAACATATTCGCACGCATCTCCGCATCAGAAAAAGGGGTTCCCCTTAAGATTTTGGAATACTCGCGCCACGCGTCGTAGTGGAGCTTGGAATCCCAGTATAATGTTCCGTTAAAATCAAAAATAATACCCTTCATAAAAATTATTATAGCTTAAAGATGGTTTTTATAAAAAAGTTTGTTATAATACAAGTATGAAGAAGCTTGCAGCAATATTAATTATTCTATCATTTATAAGCCCTGCCGTACTTGCGGCAGAGACGCCAAAATATAAATACAAAACCGCTATGCCGCAAGGAACATTCAAAAAGAACCGTGACGGCACGATTGTTCAGTATGACAAGCGCGGAAAGAAAATCGGGACTTATAAATTACAAAACGGAAGCTATCAGAAAATAAAAAGATGAAATTTAACCTCAATCTTGACAGTATAAACTACATAAAAATCGTGTACAGGGATTTAGAAGATAAACCTTGTCTTACTAAGGCTGCAATAAGATTTCTC
Source organism: Candidatus Gastranaerophilales bacterium (assembly GCA_944323265.1). Lineage (GTDB taxonomy): Bacteria > Cyanobacteriota > Vampirovibrionia > Gastranaerophilales > Gastranaerophilaceae > CAG-196. Next base: position 40,061 of record CALURX010000005.1, on the reverse strand, counting down.
GGCGAAAAAGAAATTATTGCCTGCGCAAAATCAGAAGACGGAATCAGGATTAATACCCCGCAGGAAATTATTCTGAGTTTTATCTGTGATAACGGGCTGTATAGAACAACGACAACCCTTAAGTATTTTGAATACAGAGACCCTTATGTATATTTTACAATCCAGACACCTCAAGGGCTTGAATACCAGCAGAACAGAGAATATTTCAGGGTAAAAATGCAAGAGGACGCTATTCTCACATTCAAAGACGGAGACAAAATTAAACGCCTTCTTTGCAAGACCCATGATATTTCCGCAAACGGCGTAAGGCTTGAACTGCCGGAAAAGCCGGATAAGATTGACGAGGCAGGAATAAGTATTCTTTTTGATTCAAGAGAAGTCAAGGCAAAAGCAAGGTTCGTAAGATTTGATAACGAAGATGAAATCCTAAAAGCTTCATTCTGCTTCACCTATCTAAAAGAAACTGACATGGATTTTATATCCCAAAGGTGTATTCAAAAACAATTGGAATACAAACGCAGCGCATTATTATGAAGTTTTGTAACAAATATTAATCTTACCCCCTTATTTCGCGCAAGTTTTGCACAAAAAATGTTTTTACATGAATAGAAGTGTGTAAAAACCCCAAGGAGGTTTGTATGAACAGAATATCATTTTCAGGCGGAGAAACAGCAGGAAGCCTTGCAAACAGAAAAATTAACTATTTGCATGAGCAGATTCCAAACCCGCAGACACCTCCTATGGATACTGTAAATTTCAAAGGAAAAGATTACGAAGAGAAATCAGAATCTTTTGCATCAGTAGTATTCGGCGCCCTTGCGACGGCAGCGCTGCTTGTCGGCGGGCTTGGACTTGCTCATAAATATGATGTTGTAGGAAAACTCAAAGACGGAAAAGTTAAAGACTTTTTGAGAAAATCCGATACTATAACCGAGCCCTGCCATAAACTTTGCTCCAAAGTTAAGGGATATGCTGTAGAATATTATGAGAAAATAAGAAATTGGTTTAATAAGAAATAGTTTTTTGCTACCATGTTAGTATGTTAAAAAAAATTTTACTCAGCCTGATTTGGCTTTACCAAAAGCTATCCTCTCATACACCGCCGCGATGCAGGTTTTATCCTACCTGCTCCGAGTATATGAGACAGGCAATTGTAAAATATGGTGTAATAAAGGGAGTTTGGCTGGGGATTAAACGTATATCCAGATGCCACCCTCTAAATGAAGGCGGCTACGACCCTGTGCCATAATGTTAACATTTGTAACATCTATCATTATATTCCTAAAGATTGCAAGAAATATGCCGTTAATCTACATGTAAGATGGACGGAAATAATTTTTTAAAATTTAATAACGGCAAAGAGATAGACTTCGATAATTTTAAAAGTGAGATTAAGAAGTCTGACTTTGGCAATAAAAAATTGAAAAAACTTTTCAATTTATTTGACACAAACAAAGACGGCAAACTAAGCACTGACGAAATTAAATCTCTCGCAGAGAATATTAAGCAGGCCGCCTCTGCTAATAATAAAAGTTCCAATTCCATATTTGATAATTCCGAAATTGAAACATTTATAGAGAATAATTTTGCCAAAGGCATAAAATTAGTCTCTCTGATGTTACAAGCTTTTTATCAACCATCTTCAATCCTGCAGTTCAGCCGGCAGAAAATCCTGTCACTCAGCAGGCTCAGAATAATCAAACAAATACCCCTGAATTAACAGAACTTGATGCCCAAAATACTGCCGCTGCAACGATTCAAAATGAAGCAGAAAATGCAAGAAAAATTTTGGGAGCACAAATTGACAATCAAGGTAAAGTCAGTGACGCCGTAAATGGTTGGAAAGAGGCTTTTGATACAAAATATGCAGGAACAAGAATCGACAGAGCCGTAAAAAGAGAAGAATTATCCGCACAGCTGTTAGAAAAGGCCAAGGCGGGAGAATTAACCGAAAGAGAATACCTTCAAGCAAAACTCGACCTTGCCGTTCAAATGCTTCCAAAGGTCAAGTCGTCGGCATTAAAAGGTAAAATTCTTAAGACCATTGTTTCATTCGGCTGGTTTGCTCTTCCGGGGAATATGACAGAAAGTGAAAGAGAAGCTATTACTCTTGAAGGAGAGATTGAACTTCTAAAAAGAGCTCTTGCAAAACTTACGCCGGAAAAATTAGACCAATTTATATCTTCAATGGCGTCTATGCCGGAAGATGAATTTAATCAAAAAGCCGATACGGTTGTTAATAATCTTATAGAAAGCGCTATTCAGGATGAGATGAAAAATATTCAGGCAAGCTCTAAAGATTCATCCGGAATAGCACGGCTTAACAACCCGAATTCTATAGAGTCAAAAATTAACTCTTCCAGAAGTGAAAGATTGCTTGATTTCAAAGAGACTTTCAGACGCGAACGCGGCGTAGAATATAATCCGGATGCAATCAATGATTATACCGTCAAAAACCTCCAAATGCAGACCCTGGTTGCTATTAATAACAATATCTATGATATCCTCGGCAGACTCATGACTAACTCTATGAAGCTTCAAAATGCCGAACAATTTCAAGACACAGGCATTTCATCAGGCAAGCAGGAACTTACGGCAGCACTTCAAGAGGCGTTAACAGTCCTTTGCGGTAATAATAAAGAAAAAATGGAGAACCTGTTATCTGAAATCACAGGCATTGAGGGGATGAGCATAGAACGGCTCTATGGCGACGATAAATTATTATGTGATTCGGCCGGTAAAATCGGACAAAAACTATCGGAATATCTCAATAACCTGCTTGGCGGAAAATCTCTGGAAGAATTGAGTGAAGAGACAAAGCTCGCATATAAGAAAGCTTATGGAGACCAAAATATAGGTGAAGTCGTAAACGCTTATGTACTAAGCCAGCAAGAAGGTGTACAGAACGTTAAGGGTGTCGTAAATACAGCCGGTTTAGTAACAATGATTGCCGGTCAGTTAATTCCTGTTGCCGGTCAGGCTGCATCTGTATTAATTGCAACCAGTTTAGGTATTTCTGCTCTTGGCTCAACTGCCGTAAGTTTGACAGAAAATTTGACCAAAGCCGGCGGGGCTACTAAAGAGGACTGGGAGGCAATGGGCAAAGAACTTGCCATAATGCTGGCATCTGTTACAGCCGGAGGCGGCATTGGTAAAATGTCTGAAAAAGCTTTTCTGGCTTTAGCTGCCAAGAATTGTCCAAAACTTCTTGCCTGGAGTGCGGAAGTCGGAATTGATGCAGTTGCAGGGCTGGCAGCAGACATGGCGATGACAGGACAGATTAATTTGGCCGGAGAAGGAATAGCGCAGCTGCAAGCATTTCTTGTCGGTTTAATCAAAGCTAAGGGGAATTTTAATTCATATCTAAAAATCCATGCCGGAAAACCTGTAAACACACCTGCTATAGCCCAGATGACATATGATTCCGCGGCCGTTAATAAACTTACACAGGCAGGAGTTAGTAAGATCAATATAGAGAGTATTTTACAATTATGTAATATTGACGATGCAGATTGCGCGTCAGCAAGAAGAACATTGCTGGATACTATTGTAAAAAATGAAAAAATTCTGAATAATCCGGACCTTATATCAACATTACCCCAAATTGTTAGCAGAACACAGGGTGGAAATGTTGACAAGCAAATTGAGTTTTTAAATTCAATTTTAAATAATGAAAAGATGTTAGAAAATGCTTATCTTAAAGAAGAATTAGGCTTGGTGCTGAGTAAAATCCACACTAACAGTAATATTAAAGCTTTGAGCGGAATTTTTTCAGAACTTCCGGCAGAATTCTCTCCTCGTCTTGCCTATATATTAATAAACGGTCACTCAATAAACGGCGATCTCATAACAAAAATTATTGATAATAAAAACTTGTCATCGAATCCGTATGTTATAGAAAATGTCATTAAATCTGCAGAAGAATGGGCTACCGTATATAATAAAGAACAAATAGAAATTAATTACAGAAAATGCAATGCATATTTAGACAGAGCCTCTGAGTTAAAAACAAAAGGTTGTAATGATTTTGATTCAGCTGTTCTGGCACATCTTCCGCGCAGAAAAATTTCTCCAGAGATACGAGAAATAATTTCTATTGTTAAAAGTAAACTTGGAAACAACACCTCGACCAAAGAACTGGGTGAATATTTAAAAAATTTAAATGTAAATATTTCAGATTTTAATAACTACCTGAAATCTATTGAGCTTGAAAAAATCGCAGAAATTGCACCAAGTGTAAAAAAATTCAATGCACGAAACCTTCTTGTCTTTGCTAATTACCATTATAAAAACGGTACCTCAGAATTTACCAAAGAGAATCTTACAATCAGCACTGACTTTACCAAATTTTTATCTGAACACTATGTAAGCGCTAAAGGTATGGCTGACATTCTGGCAGCATTCCCCGCAACCTCCAGGAATATCGGCGAACTTCCTGAAGGCTGGCTGAAAAATGTTCCGGAAGAAAATCAGGGAAATATTACAACATCCATTTATAATTCTATTGAGAAGTTTAATAACACACGTGACAACGATACACTCGCCACTGAGCTCAGTTCTCTATTATCAACCAACGTCGATGTAACATTTATAGGCAGCGGTGCCTTCGGAAGCGGATATAAAATCTCCGTTCCGGACAGTCCGGATGTTGTACTAAAAGTATTTCACAAGAATAATTCATTTAGAGAAACTGAACACGGAGCTAAAATAGAACCTCAAACAGGAGCTTTTTTGAATGAAAATTCCGACAGATTTGTACCTTTCTATTTCGGACGTGTTGCAGGAAGGTCTGACGAGGATGCTTTTCTCGTAACCTTATACATGGATAATAATGTTGAGGTTAAAAACAGGGCCGGTATTAAAGAAAAATATGCGATTGATGCACGTGATGCATGGGGCAAAAATGGCGAACATAATATAATTAACGGCAAAATCATAGACTACGGCGACGTTCACATAACCGATAAATACGGTAATTCCATTGAATATGAGCTTGATAAAAAGAAAGAATAATGATAATATAAGGAGAAGCATGAAAACTATTCAACTCAATAAATTCACCAATTTTGTATCCCAAATCAAGAACCAGAAAACTGCTTTTGAAGTAGAACCGCTTGACGTAAATCTTGCAAAAATGCAATTTAACCTGACAAAGAGGCTTGAACGTGAAATACCTGACTTTGGAGATTTTGCACCGGTCGTAGAAGCTTATGAATCCAAAGATCCGACTTTAAATATCTCAACTGTCAAACTCCTTTGTAAAAAATTAGATAATAAACTGCGCAGTCTGGAACTCTATGTGCAGGACAGGGCAAGGGTAAACGAATATAACTATGTTATTGCCCAGGGAGAAAAAGATGAAATTCTATCATCCGTAAACAAAAATAGCTTTTTTGAAATATGCAAAAATGTTATTAACAACATAAATGAAGGCATTAAATAATTTTTGCGTTACAATTAGAGTATGAATATTCTGGATGAGTTTGATACAATTGCCGCCCCCGCAACGCCAATTGGTGCAGGAGGAGTCGGTGTTATTAGGATTTCTGGAGAAAAAGCGTTTAATATTATTGAGCAAATCTTTTCAAATCCAAAGTTTGAGCCGCGCAAATTTAATCTTGGCTGGATTCTTGATAATGGCAAAAAAATTGACGAAGTAATTGTACTTCCGTTTTTTGCACCGAACAGCTACACCGGTGAAAATGTCATTGAAATTCAGTGCCATGGAGGTATAAATGTTGTAAAAAACATACTGAACCTTGTTCTCAAACATGGTGCAAGAATGGCTGAAAAAGGAGAGTTTACCAAAAGGGCATTCCTGAATAAGCGAATGGATTTATCACAGGCAGAATCCGTTGCTGATATTATTCATGCAAAGACTTCCGATTTTGCTAATGTATCTATGAAAAACCTATCTGGTGTTTTGCGAGAAAAGATTAACGACATCAGAAATGATATTTTTGAAGTTTTATCCAAAATCACAGCAGGGATTGACTTTCCGGAAGACGTAAAAGAGCCGGAGTATGATTATTTGCAAGAGAGTTTCCAAAAAATCATTTCCCAAATTGATGAAGTCTTAAAAGGCGCAGAAACTTCCAACATTTTCCGTCAAGGAGCTTCTGTCGCAATAATCGGAAAACCAAATGTAGGCAAATCCTCGCTTTTCAATGCTCTTCTAAGTCTTGACAGAGCTATTGTTACAGATATCGCCGGAACAACAAGGGATGTTCTTAGAGAGACTTTGGATTTGGGCATACCGGTAACACTTGTTGACACTGCAGGAATAAGAGAAGACGATGAAGTCTCAAAGGTTGAACAAATAGGTATTGAATATTCCAAACAATCTCTTGATGAAGCTGATTTGGTTCTTTTCGTATATGATGCCTCTCAAGGATTGAGTGAAGAAGATAAAGAAGTCCTAAAACTTCTGAAAAATAAAAAACATATTGTTATTGCAAACAAAGCAGATCTTGTCTCCGAAAGAAACGCTGATACACTTTATATCTCTGCGCTGACAGGAGAAGGTATTGCAGAACTTAAGACAGATTTAACCACCAAGGTTTGCGGCATAGAACCGGAAACATTAGACTTTGTAACCAATACACGACAGCAGGAATGTCTAAAAAAAGCCAGAGCATCAATGGAGCAGGCTTATTTAGCTGCCCGGCTAAATGAATTGCAAGACCTTATCTCTATAGACGTAAAATCCGCAATACTTGCGCTGGACGAACTCACCGGGGAATTGATAACAGATGATATACTGAACAATATTTTTGAAAACTTCTGTATCGGAAAATAAAATACTAGCAGCTTGCCTTGATATCAGAAATTATTTCAAGAGTTTTCTCCTGCTTTTCAAGAATTACATTCAAGCCCGCAATCACATGGCGCATATTTGGGGAAACATCTGCCTTATCCTGACAATAATCTTTAACAGCCCTTAATAGAGTACAGTTTTCATTGATTGTATTTTCTGCATTATTAATTATTTCTTGAATTTCATTCGGCATCTGAACACTCCTTTATTATTTATAATAACATTATTAGCAAACCTTTGTAAGAGCGTATTAATACATAACTTCCGACGATAGTGTAACTAAGTTTTTCCACATCCTCAAATTGTAAATTTTTTTTAACAATCAGGCAATTTTTATTATTCAGAATCTTTGAAATAATCAATAGAAGAAAAAAGGAGTGTGTATGGTGATTAATCTTTCAAAGGCCGCATATATAGGCGGAAAACAAGCAAAAACAGTCGGACAGTTCCATAATTATTTAATAAAAAACGGCTTAACTTCAACCCCGAACAGAGGTATTCGTACAGAAAACATAAACAGCTGCACTGCAGGTGTTCTTAATGCCGGCAAAAAGAACTTTATGTTCCACGCAGCACCTGAAATGGAAGCTATCGGCTTAATAAAAAAAGAACTAGAAAAACAAGTTAATATTCTTAGAGAAACCTGTGACAATGTAAAAGGCTTCATTGTAGGCGGTCTTAGACTTGATCCAAAGGATAAAGAATCTGTACAGAGTTTTGATTTATATAATAAAATTGCAGACAGCCTTGATGAATTAGATGTTCCTTTCACAATGATGTGCGGAAAAGAAAAAGGAGCTCCAATGGAAGGTATTTATGCAGTTAATGATACGCTTACAGTATGGAGCAATGCTTTTAAAAACTTGTTTACACCCGAGAATAAAAAACTAAAACAAGATGAAATAATAGACCTGCTTGAGAAAAAATATCAGTTTGTAGAAATCTCTCCAGAGCAGAAAATCAGCATTCTGGAGGATAGCATAGCAAAAAGTGCTGCAAATCTAGCCGGCTAAAAAGCGTGAATAATGGTCATTATAGAATTGCTCAAACCCATCATTTAAGATTGCCTCTCTTGCTTTTTGAGAAAAATCAATCAGGAATTGAATGTTATGAATTGACATCAGAGCCTGTCCTGTTCCTTCATTACATTTATACAAATGTCTCAAATAAGCTCTTGAGTGGTTCTTGCAGCAATAGCAGCCGCAATTTTCGTCAAGCGGTCTTGGGTCATCCCAATACTGGGCATTTTTAATCTGCTTTTTCCCTTCATAAGTAAAGAAAGACCCATGTCTTGCATTTCTTGTAGGCAAAACGCAATCAAACATATCCACCCCGCGTTTAATACCGTCCAGCAAATCTTCCGGAGTTCCGACACCCATAAGATAGCGCGGTTTGTTTTCAGGAAGCAGCGGAGCCGTGAGTTCAACAAAATGATTCATCGTCTCTTTATCTTCACCCACACTTAATCCGCCGATTGCGTATCCGGGCGCATCAATAGATGAAACAAAAGCAGCGCTTTCGCGTCTTAAGTCATCTTCAAACGCTCCCTGACATATCGGAAATAGTGCTTGTTTCGGGTTAGTCTTTGCCTTAATACAACGCTCAAGCCACCTGTGAGTTCTCTCCATAGCCTCTTTTGCAGTCTTGTAATCACAAGGATAAGGCGCGCACCAATCAAATGCCATAATTATATCTGCACCGATTGACTGCTGAATTTCCATAGAAATTTCAGGGCTGATAAAATGTTTTTTCCCATCTTTAGGGTCTCGAAATTCCACCCCTTCTTCCGTAATTTTTCTCAAATGAGCGAGAGAAAACACCTGGAATCCGCCTGAATCAGTAAGAACAGGCTTATCCCAATTCATCCAGCCGTGAATTCCGCCGAATTTTTCTATAAGCTTATGTCCAGCTCTTAAATACAAATGATAGGAGTTTGCAAGAATTATTTGCGCTCCTGTATCGTAAAGATTGTTATTTGTAATAAGTTTTACGGTTGAATTTGTACCGACAGGCATAAATATCGGCGTTTTTATATCTCCGTGAGGCGTGTGTAAAACACCGGCGCGTGCACCGGTGTTTTTATCAATATGTTCTAATGTATAACTAAAAAATTCTGTCATAATTTTTAGAGACTAACCCTGATATCTTTCTTCGTCATAAGTAATCATCTCAAGCATAGACTGCCAGTTGTCATAGATTTCTTCCGGCTTGAAGTAGATATCAATTTCTCTTTTAGCACTTTCAGGAGAATCAGAAGCGTGGATTACGTTGTATTCCATAACCTGAGCAAAATCAGCTCTGATTGTACCCATATCAGCTTTCATAGGACTTGTTGCACCAACCATGTGGCGTACGCTTTCTATAGCTTCATAACCTTCTATTACCATTGCGACAATAGGCCCGCTTGTTATATAGTGTACAAGTCTTTTGTAGAACGGCTTATCTTTATGTTCTTCATAATGTTTTGCAGCAAGCTCAGGTGTTACCTGCAAGAGCTTCATTGCAACAATTTTGAATCCTTTATTCTCAAATCTTTCGAGAATTTTGCCTATTAAACCTCTTTTTACGCCGTCCGGCTTGATTGCAACAAATGTTCTTTCCTCTGTTTTCATAACCTCTCCTAATATTACTATCACTGATATTAGAGCATAAACATAAAGAAATGTAAATAATTGCACCCCAAGTAGCAAATAAAATATTTATGTGTATTAAATTAGTAAAAGGAAGTTTTAATGTCGACATTTGGTGATTACAAGCTTTATAAACAATACGAGCCGGTCTACCCGAAGTGGCGGGAAGAGCGTAATTTGCTTGAGGCAAAGAGACAGGAATACGTAAAGCAGAATCCTGAAATTATTAACGATGCAGATATAAAAAAAGGCAGAGCATTAATCCGCGCAATCGATATAATGGATGAATATTCTCAAAAACGCGCGGAGAATATGGAGGTCGCAACAGAATCCGCAGTCGGAAGCGGATTAGAGCTTGCAATGCTTGGAGGTGCTGCGTTAGGCGGTTTACTCGGGAATTTAAAACCTGTTCAGAAATTGATAAGTAAGTTTATGAAAGACAAAAACCCCAAAAAGCTTAAAATTTTATCAATTGGTATTCCGGCAGTTATCGGTGCTATGCTCGGTATGTTAGCAGCGTTTCCGCTTTTTGCCTGGGCTGCAAAAGCAGAAGTCGGAGCTTCTAGAAAAGGACGCTTTGAGGCGATGAGAAAAGAACTCAACAGTCCGAACGGATTTGCGATTCTTACGGAAGATCAAAGGCTTGAAGCCTTGAAAAAAGCGCAAAATATACAGCTTGAAGAAGATAAGAAACATAAACTTTTTAATATTGGAAGCGGGTTGAGTGCTCTTAAGGAAATGGCGCTTGACAGTAAAGAATACAAACAGCAAAGAAAAGCATTTGAACTTTCTCTGGCAGAAGAAGAACAGCATTACGATGATAAGCTTACTGATGAACAAATATTGGATGCAAAAAAAGACCAGCAGCTTTTGACAAAACTCGTTGATAAGATTGATATAGCCTCCCAAGATTATGCGGAGAACGCAGAACTTGCCGCAGGAATATTGGTCACCGGGATTCTGGGATGCGGCGCGCTCGGAGATTTATTACTTAACAAAGCTCTTACTGCCCTAAAAGTTAAATCCGCCCCTGTTATTTCAGTAGTAACCAAAGTGTTGACTCTGGCGGCAGGTATCGGAGCAAGCATTTTTTCCGCACAAGTTTCCAAGCAGGCTTCAAGAGTGGGAAGATTTAAGGCCAAGCAGGAACTTTTGAATAATCCGACAAATTTTGTCTACGTTGATAACAAGGATGCTTCAAATCTTCAAGGTGTTGAGGCTCTACCAGAGAAAAAACAAGGATTGGTTGATTTTCTAAAAGAAGCTTGGAAAAATAATGAAGAATATAATCAGTACATGAAAGGCGAGGGTAAGGATGAAAAACGCTTCTTTAAAGCAATCGAGACCCTTGAATTAACTCCCGAACAGATAAAAGAAGCTAAAAGACTGCAGAAAAATACTTTCAAAACATTTAATAAAATAGATGAAAACTCACAAAAATACTCTGAAAGCATCGAGGCTCTCGGACAAGCAACTGCATACCCGATTATGACTTTATTTTCGCTTGCGGGTGTTGCAATAGGAAGCAAATTCCTCTTTAACAGTATGAAATCAAAAAACTCACTGGAGCACATATCAAACTTTACTAAATATATACTTACAATCCTATTATTTAGTATTCCTTCAATGTTAATCAACGCCTACATAACCAAAGAGCAAAAGAACGCTTCAAGAGTAGCAAATATGCTTACAATAAATGAGATGAAGGATTACAGACAATTTGCAGATTACAGCGAGCACATGCAAGAAGCCTAGTTTTTTATTCTGACACCCTACCTAAAGTTGAAAAACTATATTGCGTAGTTAACTCTCCATTTGGCAGTTCAAAAATTATTTTTCCATTTATACAATAAACATTTGGAATATCATTCTCATAACAAAATATTGTAAACTTTAGTTTACGGCGAATGCGTTCCCGATGAACAACTTTACCAATGGCTTTAAGCATTATTGCATTATAATAGTGCTATTATTTATAAAAATGTTTCGGAAGTCGGAAATAAAATAGGGGTATTCAAATGACAGATGAGGTTCAAAACAAAATCTATCTAGCTGAAGTATTTTGTATAAAAGTAAAAAAAGACCGCTAAAGCGGTCTTTTTTTTAATGGTGCCGCAACTCGGAATTGAACCAAGGACACAGGGATTTTCAGTCGGTGTTCCTGTATAATCTATAAAAAACTATAAAAACTTAAAACAAGATTATTATTGACTTGTAGCGATGTTTCTTTTATAATCTTTTTATAAATTTTTGCAATTTTTTGAATTTTACTGTACCAAAATTGTACCAAAAATTAAAATCTTAATAAAAAGGAATCTTTTATGAATGAGTTAGCAATTATTAAAAACCTTATTTATGAAATAAGAGGGCAAAAAGTTATGATTGACAGAGATTTAGCAGAACTTTACGGGGTCGAAACCAAAAAGTTAAATCAAGCTGTTAAACGTAATATAAAAAGATTTCCTGTTGATTTTATGTTTCAACTCACTGATGAAGAACAAAAGGAACTGGTCACAAATTGTGACCACCTCAAAAATTTAAAGTACAGTTACCAAAATGCCTATGCTTTTACAGAGCATGGTGTAACTATGCTTGCAAGCGTTCTAAACAGTGATAAAGCTATAGAAATAAATGTACAAATTGTAAGAGCTTTTGTTCAATTAAGGCAATTTGTCCTTGAGCATAAAGACCTTACTAAACGATTTCAGGAATTGGAACAATATTTTATTAACTATTGCAAGGACAATGAAGCCGATAAACAAAGGATTTATGAAGCTATAGACTTACTAATGGATAGAACAAAACCAGCTAAGATAGGATTCAAGGCGGATTAATGGCTACAATACAGAAACGAAAAAAGAAAGATGGAACTATAACATATAAAGTTGTTATAAGGGTTAAAGGATATCCGACCTTGACGGCAACTTTTGACAAAATAACACTTGCTAAACAGTGGATTGGCGAATACGAACCCCAAATGAAAAAAGGAAAGCATCTAACCGACTATGAAGCAAAGAAACATACTTTAAATGAACTCATAGACCGATATATTAATATTGAGTTACCCAAAAGAAACTTTGCTGATTATCAAAAGTACAAAATGCAATTAGAATGGTGGAAACAGCATATAGGGAATTATTTGTTATCAAAAGTTACTCCGGCTCTTTTATCTGAATGCAAAGAAAAACTTATAACAGAAGAAAGTCCGAAACCAAAAGGAGATAAAAAAACACGTTCTGAGGCTACTGCAAACCGTTATATGGCTTGTTTATCCATTGTGCTTTCTAAAGCTGTTAAAGAGTGGGGCTGGCTTGAAGAAAATCCGATGTTGAAAGTCAGCAAATATACTGAACCTGCAAAGCAAGACAGATTTCTCATGCCGGACGAGATAAAAAAGCTTTTAGAAGCCTGCAAAACCTTTAATCTTGATGGTGAAAACTACAATTATGAAACGTATCTTTTTGTATTAATTGCACTCTCTACAGGTGCAAGGTATTCAGAAATTCATAAACTCAGGTGGGAAAATGTTGATTTAATCAACAAACAGTTTTATTTTCTGAATACCAAGAATGGCGAAAACAGAGGAGTCCCAATCACAAATGACTTGCTGGAAGAACTTAAAAAATTTAAGAAGGTACGCAACATCAAGAGTGATTATCTATGGACTACCAAAAACGGGCAAAAGTTAATAGATATGCGGGTAAGGTTTTATAAGGTACTTGAAGAATCCGGCATTAAATGCAGATTTCACGATTTAAGACATACTGTAGCAAGCCATATTGCTATGAATGGCGGAAGCCTGCTTGATATAGCACAGGTTACAGGACATAAAACAATGCAAATGGTTAAAAGATACTCACACTTAACCCAAAAACACACAGCTCAGTTACTGGAAACCACAACAAACGAAATGTTCAGCGAGATTAAATGAGGATTAACAGGCTTGGATAAAGAAAATAAATATAGCATAATATCATCATTAAAAAAATATGTTTTAGAGATTAAAAAAGCTGATAATGAAACATTTGATATTTTGTTGTCTGAGATAAAATCATATATTGCCGGGATAGATATTTTAAAAGAAGAATTTAATAAAAAATTACAGCAATACTATAGCTATTCAGAAACAGAAGAATACAATAAGTATATTGATGAATTTTATAAACTACTGCTATGGAAATGCGAAAAAGAAAAAAATATAGAATATGATTTTATGCGTTTTAAGTGTCCTAGTGAAACAGAAGGAAGTTTAAAGCCTTTTTACCCTATTGTTAGCGGATTTTTATGGAATTTATTAAGCCCCCAAATACAAGAAGATATTACCAATAAACATTTAGGTATATTTGATTTTTATATAGCTATTGTTGCTAATTTATCTAGTGATGATAAAGAAGCTATTTGTTTCAGATTGGCTGAATGTAAATCACGTATTAATACAGATAGCTTTGATTTTTATATTTTTGCAGGTGAAGAACGTTTTGATAAAACTTCCATGCCGGAATTTTGTTACACTTTATGGCGAATGGCAGCAATAAAAGTATTAGAAAATTTGATTGATTTTATGACATCTATTAATACAAAAGCTAAATCAACGAAAAAAAGTAATTTATTTACAGACAGAGAGAACGAATTAATTGGATATTTTGAACAAGGTTTTTCTACATATAAAGAGCTTGAACAAAAAATGAGTCTTTCCCAAAGAGGAATAAAGCAACATTTAGAAAATATTAACAACAAATTAGCTTCCAAAGGTACAGGGATTAAAGCGTTAAAAACGACATTAAGAAATAGATGGTAAATAGACGGCGTCTAAATACCGTCTATTTTAGACGTTATATTTTAAATAAACCTCCTATAAACTGTAAACATACACAAACAAAGTTTAAAAAAAAGGAGGTTTTTAAATGTTAGAAAAGACTTTAGACTTAATTCCATTATCAAAATTTTCAGAGTATGCCCAATATCCAACAGTTGGGGCATTAAGGCAATTAATTTTTTATAATACTAAAGGCTTTAAAGATAAGGTTGTTAAACTTATCGGAAAAAGACAGTATATCAAAATTAGTGCCTTTCAAGAATGGGTTGAAGAAACTAATAAAAAGACAGTATAGGGGGCAGGCATGGAAAATAAAAAAGCCCTCAATATTGAAGGCTCTGTACCTGTAAGCAGTATATCACAAACAGGCGGTTTTGTGAAGCTTCACAGGCGATTGCTTAACTGGGAATGGTATTCTGATTTACCTGTAAGGGTTTTGTTTTTACACTGTCTCTTAAAAGCTAATTTTAAAGATACAAAATGGAAAGGACAGGTTATAAAAGCTGGTCAATTTATTACATCAATTGCTTCTTTGTCCAGAGAAACGGCTCTAAGTCAACAGCAGATAAGAACTGCGATTTTGAAGCTAAAATCAACAGGCGAATTAACAAACAGAGCAACAAGCCGATATTCAATAATAACGGTTAATAACTGGAATAAGTGGCAAAGTGAGCAACAAGCAGAGCAACAATCAAGCAACAAACAAATAACAACAGATGAAGAATATAAAGAATATAAGAATATATATAGGGGTACAAAATTATTTCAAAAACCTACTATAGAAGAAATAAAAAAATACTGCTTAGAGAGAAATAATTCAATTAACCCTATACAATTTTTTAATTATTACGAATCTAAAGGTTGGCTTATTGGCAAAAATCAGATGAAAGATTGGAAAGCTTGCATAAGAACCTGGGAACAGAACCAGAATAAAAGCAAAAACAATATAACAATAGAGCAGGAAGGAGAGTTCGATTATGACAACACCCCATACAGAGCATTCTAATGCTTTATTACAAAGACAAATTGAAAATGAACGAATCCTTTTAGGAATGGCTGTATGCGGTAGAGAACCGAAAAAAGGTTATATTATGGAGCATATAAGCCGTGATATGTTCATAGACAAAACAAATATTGAAATGTTTGATGTCATTTTAGACCAGTATCAAAAACATGGTACAGATAGGCTTAATGCTGATAACCTCATTAATGATTATCAAGGTAAAACATGTAAAAATGGAGTATTTGAATCTTTATTATCTCTAGCTTATGAATATATTACTGATGTAAATTGCGATTATTATATCAAAGTAATACAAGAAAATTGGCTTAAAAGAAGGGCAAAAAACTGTTCTAGTTTAGAAGAATTTCAAGAATTAGAAAATTTAAAGAAACAATATGAACTCCCTAATAAATCAACACTTTCAAAACTTAATGATATGGAAGATGTAAACAAACTCGGTGATGATTATGACAGAATAACCAAGACAAACCCGATACAAACAGGGTATTCTTCAATAGACAGTATAATTGGTAATTTCCAAAGCGGTGACTTGTTTATTCTTGCTGCAGCTACCGGCATGGGAAAAACCTGTCTAATGCTTAATATAGCTTTGTCTATAGCAAAGCAGGGTAAAAAAGTTTTGATTTTTTCTCTTGAAATGAACAAAGAACAGTTATTGAATCGTATTATTTCAGCAGAAACCAAAATCAATTCTGCTAAATACAGAAATGGACAACTAACAGAACAAGAAGCTATTGAATATTTTAATTATGCATATTCAGAAAGTTTCAGTCAATTAGATATTAATATTTGCACAGAATACAATATATCAACAGCCAGGATTAAAAGTATAGTCTTAGCCTCTAATGCTGATATTGTTTTTATTGATTATCTCGGTTTAATATCAGGTGGTAATAAAACTAATTCCTATGAACGTATTTCCGAAATTTCACGAGAATTAAAGCTGCTAGCAATGGAAGCTAAAAAGCCTTTTATAGTGTTACATCAGCTTAACAGAGCAAATGCAGAAAGAAAAGACAAAAGACCAATATTATCTGACCTGAGAGATTCCGGCAAAATAGAACAGGATGCAGATATAATAGGCTTTGTCTTTAGACCTGCGTATTATGCGGATATTGAGAAACCTCAAAACCATAATGAAATGCAGCTTATTATAGCAAAAAACAGGCACGGACAATCTGGAGTTGTTGCAAAATTAAACTACGACAACAACACACAAAAAGTATCAGATATCAAGCCTAAACCAACGTGGGCTTATGGAATATAAGGAGAAATAAAAATGAAATATGTTTTACATATATGCAAAAATAAAAAATGTAATAATGGTTGGATTGATAAGGACTTGACGAATGCCAAAAGTGCACCACCTGATTGGAAATATTGCCGTGAATGTGCCGAAAAATTAGGAATTGACGTTGACGCACAAACTCCTACAAGTAATTTAACACCAAAAGAATTACTTTATCTCGAAAAGAAAAAAGAACAAGCACGTATAATGCGTGAAAGAGATAAACGAAAAATTAATTCTACGGTTGTAAATCGGGGGTGATTTCATGAGTTTATTATAAAGGCAATATAATTTATCCTCCAACGATAAAAAATCGATTTTAAGACGTATTAAAAAGGAGAATATATTTTGAACATAGAATTTGAAATAAAAGGCAAGGTAAAAGCCTTTGAGGTTATAAGAGATACAATAGGCGAAAAACAAAGCGATAAAATAGAAACTCAAAATACAAATATCGGAATAGTTGATGAAAAAACAATCGAAAGTGTTATGAATAAACTAAAAGAGCTATAATGCTACCGCAAGGTTACTACAAGGGTTTAAACGCTATAAATTTGTCACTTTTTCATTTAGTGGAATAATAGGCTTTAACTATTCCAAAATTTATTTTCCCCCTTTTTAGGGACTGTAAAAATTAATTTTCTACTGTATTTCTGCTGATATTCCAAGCAATTTCCATGCTATTCTTATTAAAGTTTTTTATTTCATCAAATGTTTAACTATTCTTAAATAGTCCTTCATAGATTCCAATACCATTTCAGAAATAAAGTTAAAAAATGCTTGTTCATTGTAATTTGTTTGTGCTGCCTTCAAGGCTTCAATATAATCCGCTCTAACTACAGGAGGAATAATAATTACAGCATATCCGGCTTTTAGCAAAATGAGATTGGTTAAAAGTCTGGCAGTTCTGCCGTTACCATCAATGAACGGATGAATATTTACAAAATGCAAATGAAACCACGCTGCAAATTCTACAGGGTGCAATTCTTTTTCTTTTCGGGGTAATTGCTCTAAAAGGTTTTGTATTAATCCTTGTACCTTATCAGGTGCCGGAGGCTCGTAAGTAGTGCCTGTAATAATTACTTTTTTATCTCTGTACTTACCTGCATTTTCAGGATTAATCTGTTCATAAAATAGTCTATGCAATTCTAAAATATTTGCTTCTGTAAGGTCTTTATTCTGTATAAGACTGTAGATTAAATCATAAGCTTTAGAATGCCCTATGGCTTCTTGAATTTCTCTAATCGGATGTCCGCCGACAGTTAATCCGTCCTCAATAATAACCTTTGTTTCGGATTCAGTTAAAGTATTTCCTTCTATTGCATTTGATGTATATGTAAGTGAAATTCTGTAATATTCTTTTAACTGTTTTAATGTATTACTGTCAAAAGGTCTGTATAAGTCTAATTCAGCCTTTAATTTATCAACATCACTACATCTGTTTTCATATCTCATAATATACCTATTTTCTCTTAATCCATTCTATGTCATAACCCAGAAGGTCGGCTATGTGATACAATTCCAAACTACTAAATGACCCACGTTTTAATCTCTGAGATACATTAGAATGCGAAGTTCCTAACATTTCTGCTAACTTGGTTAGATTTAAGCCATTTTCAGCTAATTTCCCTTTTATAAAAAATTCAAATTCAGTATTGTTCATTATTTAGAATCTCCTTTTCTTTCATTATAACTAATTAGTAATAAAATACAAGCGTAGGATTGTAAAAAAATATTAAGTAATTACAAAATGTCACTTGACAATATAATTAAATAGTGACATAATATTATTATAGAGTTACAAAACAAAATTAGTTAATAACAAAGGGCAAAACAAATGAAATTATCAGAAGTAAAAACAAATGAATTAGAAGTAAGAAACTACGATGTAAGACAAAGATATTCTACAGATTGGGTAACAGAGTTTACTTTTATATCAGAAAAGAATCTGACACTTGACCAATTTCAAGTTGTATTGGAAGGTAAAGGGGCTTATGGCTGCCTGTACTTCATTAAAAAAGTTATGAATTTTGCTAATGGCAAAAAGCTTTATAAACACATTTGCAAAGCAGTTATGTATTAATATGACAAACAGAGAACGAACAGAGAACGAACAGAGAAAGGATATAGATATGATGAACCCAAAAGAATTAGAAAAACAAGTTAAAGAACTCAAAGAACTTAAACTTATGCAGGAAGAAGTTCAAGCAGAGATTTCAGCCATAGAGGAAAGTTTAAAAGCTGAAATGATTGCACAAAATACTGATGAACTCCATGCCGGAATATTTAAAATCCGCTGGTCTACTGTTAGGAGTAACAGATTTGACAGTACTGCTTTTAAAAAGGTTTATGCAGACCTGTACAGCCAATTTACAAGAGTTATTGAAAGAAAAAGATTTAGTATTGCTTAGAAGTTTTAAAGTATTTAAGAGAAAGCGAGGATAAAAATGGATAATAATATGACAACAATGCTTGAAAATAGTGCAAATGAAATAGATATAGCTCTAAAGATACTTTATTATGTTACAGCAGATATGGTAGAAAATGAAAGAGCAATATTTAAAAAAGTAGAGAAATCAATTGACAGCGATGCTTGTAGATTAACAACTTTATGCTATATAATACAAGACATATTGAAAACAGAAAGAGATAATTTATATAAAACAATGGATGATTTAATTGAAGACATATCAAAAGAAAGACAAAAAACCTAATAGAAGAGCTCGCAAGGTACTCAAGAAAAAAAACCGCACTGGATATGGTTCATAGTGCCATATCCTTTTTAAAATTAATTTAGGGATTTATGAAAAAAGACTAACAGATATATTATTTATTTTTCAACTGTACCAAAACTGTACCAATTTTTATTTTTACAATAAGTCTATAATTTATATAATCCTCAAATCCCTTGTTATTCCTAACAAAAAAATATGCCGCAACTCGGAATTGAACCAAGGACACAGGGATTTTCAGTCCCTTGCTCTACCAACTGAGCTATTGCGGCATATTTTATGTAATTTTCACTGGGTTGGTAGAGCAAGCTCTACGTTTTCCCTATACGTTTCGCCTTCGGCTCCACTGGGGGAGCTATTGCGACATATTTTATGTAATTTTCACTAGGTTGGTAGAGCAAGCTCTACATTT
Organism: Candidatus Gastranaerophilales bacterium; assembly: GCA_944323265.1. GTDB lineage: Bacteria > Cyanobacteriota > Vampirovibrionia > Gastranaerophilales > Gastranaerophilaceae > CAG-196. The sequence goes on along the minus strand of CALURX010000005.1, from coordinate 20,342 downwards.
TCCCTATACGTTCCGCCTTTGGCTCCACCGGGGAGCTATTGCGGCATTCATTCGGTTCCCGAGATTCCCATCGACAGACTCAAACCTCATCACCGACAATATCCATTGTACTTGCTAAAGATTTAGAATCAAGTGTTTTTTATATTCTACTGCGGAGCAAGCCAGGCGGTTACGTTTCTACCTTCTACCATAGGTTTTTTCTCCACAGAAACAGGGTCGTTGGCCAAATCTGTAATAAATCTGTTTGCCAAATCTACTGCGAGAGCAGAATGCTGCATCTCACGACCTCTAAGCATTACTACCAGTTTAACTTTATTGCCTTGAGATATAAACTTTCTAATATTCTTTAATCTTACTTCATAATCATGCGTATCAATCTTATAACGCACTTTAACTTCTTTTATATCAACGACATGCTGTTTCTTTTTGGCTTCCTTTGCCTTTTTTTCCAGCTCGTATTTATACTTTCCGTAATTTAAAATCTTTGCAACCGGAGGTGCCTGATTCGGGCTTATTACGACTAAATCTAAGTCTGCTTCCTCCGCCATTCTGAGCGCTTGGGATGTCGGAACTATTCCGTGATTGTTTCCGTTCTCATCTATTAATCTTACTTCCTTTGCTCTAATCCTTTCGTTTATTAGAGGTTTATCCTTGCCAGAAACCTTATTCTGACCTCTGTCTTCGTTTGCGATAATTATTCTCCTTTTTATTATTTTTACATTATTTATAATACCATGCCCATTGCATTTTTCAAGTATTTTATCCTAATTGTCAATATTAGAAACATAATCAGAGCTTATTGCAAGCCACTTATACGCTTCATTAACACCTTGCGGGATATCCAGAACAAATGTTCCTCCATACCGCCCGCGGCTGAATGCTATATAACCATCCTCCGCAAGATTATCCAGAGCTTTCTTTACTGTTTTGGGACTGACATTATACTCCTGAGCCAATTTAGTAATGGATGGCAGCTTTGAGCCGGCAGTGCAGTTTTCTGCGATGTAATGCCGAATTTTTAATTCTGTTTTTTCATAATAATACAAACTTTCTCCCTCACCGTCCGAGATTACAGTACCATAGCGACCTCTTCTGGAGTATATTAAACCCGATTTAGAAAGCTGTTTTAACGCATCATGAATAGTCTTGACACTAACATTGAAAAGCTTTGCAAGCTCTATATTAGCAGGGAGTTTTTCTCCCATTTTACAGTTCTGCTCTATATAATCCCTGATACTGGCAGCTACCTTATCCGCAAGCGTTCCTGCTTGAATCATATCTATAGAAAAATCCATATTTTTAACAACAAAAATCTTACCCCTTTTTTCTAAAATGCCTTCTGATACAAGATGTAAAACTGCGCTGCGTATTGTCGAATTTGAAAATCCTGTTTTCTGCGCAAGCTGTCTGGCAGAAATTAAACACTCCTGCGGCTTATAATGATTCTTAATTAGATATTCCTTAACCGCTTCTATAGCAAGTTCTCGCTTTGATGTCAATTTCTCTATAGAATTTTCCGGATTTTTAATATAAGTCCCAACCCTCTGTTTAGACTCAACAAGCCCTATATCCTCAAGATTCCTGAAAACATTTTGTATTGTCCCCTTGCTTACACCTATATGAAACGCTAAATCTCCCTTAGACGGCATAAAATCGTCCGGCTTGATTTTACCTGAGCTCAAGGCAGACCTTATCCATTCCGAAAGCCAGCTTGTTATCTTATTAACTTTATTTTCATTAATCCCGAATCCGTGAACATGCGGCGCCATCTCCGCTACCGTTATCCTCCGAGGGACACTTATTTGTGACATTGATTATTCCTTATTGGGTTATTTATTTATAATAACCCAATAATATAAAAACATTCAAGTCGTTTCACAGTTGTTTACAAAATTTTCACAATAAAAAATCCGGTATTTATACAAATACCGGATTTTCATTATTAAAATTGAAAACTATTTGCCGTTAACAACTTCTTTGAATTTCTTACCAGCTGAGAATACAGGAACTGTCTTAGCAGGGATTTTGATTTCCTTACCAGTTTGTGGGTTTCTGCCGTTTCTAGCTGCTCTCTTGCGAGATTCAAAAGTACCAAAACCAACTAATGTTACTTTTTTACCTTTAGAAACTGTTTTTTGAACTGTTTCGATTAAAGCTGATAAAACTTCGTTAGCTTCTTTTTGAGTAACTTTTGATTTCTTAGAAATTTCTTGTACTAATTCTTCTTTGTTCATTATAAAACTCCTTTCTTCTATTTACAAATTCCATTATACTGATTCCATTTTAAAATGCAAGCACTTTTTTCGCGAAAATAGTCATTTTTTCTGGATTACAGCCGAGGGGTCGAAAAACAGAGCAAAAAAGCCCGATAGGACATAGGGCTAAAGAGGAGTAAAGAAGCAGTTTTTCAGCTATTCTTGAAGATTTACAATACTACCTTTACTATCAGTATTATAACTATATGCTTGATGTATTTTTTTAGTTTTATTATTAATCTTCAGTTCTTTTTGAACATCTTCCATGCCTTTTTCAAGCTTTTTGATATTCGCAAGCTCTAATTCGCGAAGTTCATCAAGCATGCTATCCAACTCCTTTTGCTGCACAGGAGTTAATTCAAGGTATTTTCTTATACATTTGCAGCTCAAATAAAGTTCTTCCCGCGCTTTAATCCGCGTAATAGCGGTATCAAAATCTTCATTATCAATCATTTTTGAAATATCTTCTGCGCCGTTTTTAAGCTGCATGTATTGAAGCATTAGTTGTTCAAATTGTTTTTCATCCTGCATTGTTATCCTCATTTAGCGCAGGGTGAGCCGGAGGCAGCCCATTTCTTTCCTGCTGCTCTTTCATTACTTCTTCTACTGTAGTAACACCGCTTTGGATTTCTATAGCTTTTTGAAATCCCCACCTTATGTTAAGCAGATCATTCATTACCTCATCCAGCAAAGGCGCATTTCTGGTAACATTCGCTTTTATAAGTTTCATGACCATTCTGTTATAAAGCCTAAATAACTGCTTGGAAACATCATTACCATTTTCTAAATCTATTGTGCGCATAAGTTCTCTGAGAATCTTTCTTGCACCGTCTATGTTTTCTGAACGCTCTTTCAGATTACCTTCTGCTATTGCCAGTTTGGCCTTTTGCAAAAACTGAATTGCTCCATCAAATAATAAAATCATTAATTTTTCTGGAGTTGCTGTTGTGATATTGCTTGTCTGGTATTGTTTTATATATTTACTATATGGATTTATAGGCGGCATTTATACCTTCTTGTTTACAAATATTCCGGATGCCATATTTAACTTCTGAACTAATTCCCCAAGTTCACTTCCGGATATTGTTTCTATTAATTTGTCTGTTGCACTGTCATATAATTCTATTATATCATCTTTTACGTTTAATTTAACATAAAAATCCTTATTAGGATTTTCTATATCTTCGAAATCTACCTGTTCTTCTGTATCTTCCTCCGCAGTTTCTTCTACCAAGCCATCTTGAAAAGTCTCTCCCTGTGGATTATTTTGTGATGCGGCTTCCTGACGTTCCCGGTCCTCGCGCTCCTCGTCCTCCTCTTTCTCTCTAATCCTTCTATTTGTACTCAGGCTTTGAACCTGACGTGACGTATTGGAAGGATCCGCCTGCATGGCCTGCTCTGTACGCGCAGTCAATTCTGCGGATGTGGATTCCTTTACCGCGCCCGTGTTGGCTATTGATAAACCATCCATGCCCATTTGTGAAGCTTCCTTTACATATATTAATTTCTATTATCTTATGATATAATTCCTAATAGGTCATCATATAAAAGAAGGGTTTATTGATTATGAGCAAAAGCTTATTTATAGATTTTATGGAGAAGATGCTGGGATTTCCACTTTGGATTAAACAAACAATTTTTTTGAATCTGGCGAATGATTTAACGACATATTTGAGTAATGAATTCCTTGATGTACAAGAGGGGGAACTTTTCCATTTATATAAACCATCTCTTTCTGAAAATGGACAAAATGAACTTCTAACGAAAGCTTCTAAATTTGATGAGAGCATTTACTCATTTCTTAATTGCTGTACAAAAGGCATGTCACTAATCGAAATCGCTATTGAGAATAATCTTTCGCTTGAAGAAGTGGCAAAGGCTTTTACATTCTGTAAAACATCTGGATTCTTCTCTAATGAAGTTCCGAATCTTGTAAGTGCAATTGCAGGATTTATTGCAGGTAAATACAGAACAGGTGAATACTTTATCCGCGCAGGCAAAATGACGATTGAACAGCTGGATGAAGTTCTGAACAAACAGCAGGAAATCAATGCTTCAGGCAAACACGTGTTTATCGCAGAATTGATGGTGCAAATGGGGTTTGTTAAAGAATCTGATGTTAAGAGTATTATCTTTATGAAGGAAGAAGCCGGAAAAAGATTTTCTCTTAACCCTGATGATATTCCGGCTTACGCCTTGGAAAAAGAAAGCTTTGATATCAGAGTTGAAAATACACGTCTTAAGGAAGAAAATGAAATTTTAAGACAAAAAATGGATGCACTTTTAACTTTCATAAAAGACCATAAGGAACCTGAAGAAGCTAAGCCGGAAGTTCAAGAGTTTTAAATAGATGCGGGTTGAATACATAAGAGACGGTCTTATTGAAGAATTCCACGACGGATGGTTTTTGAGATATTCTGAACCGAATACGGATAATAATTATCCTTATTATTTACGCTCTTGTGCAAAGCCTCTGCAAGCATCACTTTTGGTGGATTACAGTATTGAATTAGAGCCGGAAGAACTGGCTTTATGCTGCGGCTCACATGCAGGAGAAGAGTGCCACATTGAGACTGCAAGAAGAATCCTCAAAAGGTTTGGTTTAAAAGAATCCGACTTAAAATGCGGAGTTCATGCACCGCTTTCAAGAAGCATGCAGGATAAAATGCTGCTTAGAGGAGAAAAACCGGGCGCCATTCATAATAATTGTTCGGGCAAACACATAGGATTTCTTGCTATATGCAAAGTTAAGGGCTGGGATATAAAAACGTACGACAGTCCTGAGCATCCTTTGCAGGTAGAAATTAAGAAAAAAATAAATGAAATTTGTAAAGTAAAAGAGTCTTACCCTGAGACAACGGACGGATGCGGAGTTCCGATTTTAAGCATGCCATTAAAAAACATGCTGATAGGATACAGGGCGCTTATTGAAAACTATCCGCAGATTGTAGATGCGATTCTTAAAAATCCTTATATTTATGGCGGAGAAGACAGGCAGGATACGGAAATCATTCAAAAAACAGACAATGTAATTGCAAAAGTCGGAGCTGGCGGACTGTGTATTGTGTTTGATTTAAAATCCAAAGACGGATTTGTTATTAAAATCAATGACTGCTCCATGCCGGCAAGGAGGATTGCTGTTCTTGAGATGATAAACCGATTGGGATTCGGAAATATAGAATATGACAATAAAATCAAAACTATTCAAGGCAAAGTTGTCGGAAACATCAGAGTGGCTTTAGAATAAAAACTTTAAATCGGGATTTCTGCGAAACCAGGTAATCTGGCGCTTTGCGTAATTTCTTGAGTGCTGCTTTAACTTATCAAGAGCCTCCTTGAGAGACATTTCGCCGTCAAGATACCACAGAATCTCCTTGTACCCTATTGTATCTACAATATTTTTAATCCTTCCGTGTTTTTTCAAAAGCTCTCTTGTTTCTTCTATAATTCCTGCCTCAACCATCATATCAACACGCCTGTTTATCCTATCATAAAGCTCTTCTCTGGATTTTATAACAGGCATTTTCCACTCAACATCAAACTCCGGCTCCTTTTGTATTGAAATTTCAGAAAGAGGCTTTTTCAAAATTTTAATAACTTCCAAAGCCCTTACGATTCTGCGCTTGTTAGCGTCTTTAACCCGCTCGTATGTCGGCAAATCCAGTGTTTTTAGCTCTTCTAGCAAATCCTCACGTTCTTGCGCTTCAAGCTCTTCCCGCAATTTGTAATCCGCCTCGACTCTCGGCAGGTCGTAATGTTCAAGCAGCACCCTGAAATACAGCCCGGTTCCTCCTGCAACTATCGGAGTTTTGCCGCGTGATAAAATATCCTCAATAGCTTGTTTAGCGTCATCATAAAAATTCCCGACAGAATAATCAAACTCCGGCTCAACTATATCCATCAAATGATGCGGAATTCCTTCACGCTCGTCAACAGAAGGCTTGGCGCACGCTATATTAAACCCTTTATACACGAGCCTTGAATCAGCAGAAATAATCTCGCCGTCAATTTCTTTTGCAAGTTCTATTGCCATTTTTGTCTTGCCGCTCGCCGTAGGCCCGACTACTGCTATTACTTTTGGTTTCATATTTACATTCTACCGTAAAATTATGAAATTCATGCTAAAATTTTCTGTATGAGAGAATATTCTAAATTTATAGATTTTTATAACATTTGTATTTCTATAATTAAAATTTATCAAGAATACTGTAAAGATTTGTCAAAAGCAGAAACGACAAAATATATCAGAGAAAATTTAGATAAAGAGCTTTTGAACTGTTATTATAAAGTTGGCGAAATTCCAAAAGAAATAGCTGATTCGATTGAAAGCAAAACAACATATCTAAAATTATCACTTGATAACATGATTAAAAACCTGATAGAACACCCCGAAATTACTATCAATGAATATCAAAATATCAGCTTATACATAAAAAATGCAGAATATATTCTGAAAAAAAATAATAAAAATCTGATATATTTTAAAATAGACAATAAAATATATCAGTTTGTTATAAAAAGTACCAAAGTCGGTAATGAACTATTCATAACAACCTTTCATAAGGCCAGTGTTAAACAACTTACAAAAGATATTCGCAGATATCTCCCTATAAAAAAAGATAGTTTTGATTATGAGGACTCGAAATATCCCTCTGTGACCTAGAGTCTCGGTATCGAGATTTACCGTATCAAAACTATCTACCTATATTTTAAACTATCTTGCCCACATTTTCAACCCCACATTTTATCAAAACCTATTTGGCAAAACTACCGTAAAATTCAAAACTGTGTTATAATATCACCATGTTTAAAAGAATTGTTGCAACAATTTTGTTATCTTTATCAATGTCGGTATACGCAGCGGAAATTCCTGTGGACGCAAAGCTTGACTACAATCAGGGGATTGATTTCTATAAACTCGGAATGTATGAAAGGGCAATAGAATCTTTCCGCTCCGCAATAAGGACGTATCCTGACTATATTGATGCTTATTATAACCTCGCAACAATTTTAGAGTACCTGAAACAATATGCGGAAGCTCTTTCCATATATAAACAGGTTTATTTGAGAAATCCGAATGATTATGAAGTAATCTACAAACTTGCTCTTATGAGTTCAAAACTCGAAGATTACACAAAAGCCGCAGAATATTTGAGCCTGATACCCGAATCAAGCAATTATTATCAAAGAGGACAGGAACTGGCTGAATCAATCAAGGTTTCAACAACACTTCCGCCGCAAAAGATGAATCCGCCTTCCAAGATTGCGACAAACTCCGGCATTTATGAAAATATCTTAAGTCCTACAGGCGTTACAACAGACACGCAAGGCAATGTCTATGTTGCAACTTTTTCTGATAACACAATTCTGAAAATCACACCCGACGGCAAAAGACAGGTTTTCATAAAAAGTTCGCAAATCAGCGGCCCGATTAGCCTTGCAAGCGATACGGCCGGAAACATTTATGTTTCTAATTACAACACAAATAACGTTCTAAAAATTACGCCTCAAGGTTCAGTATCTGTTTTTGTATCCAAAGTCGACAAGCCTTATGGGCTTCATGTTGACGGAAATATGCTTTTCATCACCTGTCAGGGGTCTAATTCTATTTTAAGACAGAAGCTCTAATTCTCATCAGTCTCTATAGCCGGAGCATTGATTAACTCTCTTTTCAGATTAGTCTTAACTCCGCTCAAAGGACCGTTATTCGGCGCAATAAGATTTTGGTAATACTTCTTTGCATACACAAACGGGAATTTCGGAATCCAGGAGAAATTCATAATAACTCCTGCCGCATCCGCACCTTTAGAAAACATAAGTTCGTCAATCGTCTCTTCATAGGCAGGAGAAATTGAAGAGAAAATCTTTAAGAAATAATTTGTAGCAGTAACCCCATAATATCCGGTTGTAACCCCGGGCTTTGTAATCAATTCCGTTATTGTAAAATCAGAATTATCTTGAATTGATTGAATGTTTGTAGGTAAAGTTAAAGCATCCGTTTCTTTACCTCGTTTAATCTCAAATGTCTGGCCATTGTAAACAAGCACCATCGTATTTGGTTTCGGCATATAAATATCATCAAAAACATTATCCAAAATCATCTGACCGTTCATATCCGTAACACCGTATTTATAATTTCTACAGGTCAGAAACATTCCGCCGTAAAGCAAATCTATTGAAGAAAATTCAACCGGAAGAATTGTGAATCCGTACTCATCAAAAAGCCCCATCTTGCTGCCTTTTCCGAGTTTAACATACTTACCCAAAACGCGTTCTGCGTAAGTATACTTAGGCTCTACAACGAACTTGCCTGTATTTACCATAAGCCCGAATTTTGAACCCTTTTGAGCGAGCCAGGAATCTTCCCCGATTCTGATTAATTTCTTGTACTGAGCCTCAACAGTAATATTCCCTTTTTCATCTTTCAGCCCGAACTCGCCGTCATCATTTTTGAAAACAACCGAGCGCGCCAAAACAGAACTCTGTATTAGAATACAAGATAAAATTAATAAACTCAACTTCTTCATAATAAAAGATTAGCACAAAATTTATTTTTTGTGAATTTTAGAGATAAACTGCTTTAACGTTTCAAACATATTGTAAGATTTTTTCTTCTGTTCAGGATAATACATAATAATGGGCGGCGTTTTTTTATAATTTAAAGGCTTTTTGTATTTTATAGCTCTATCAATCTTCCTTAAGACCTTTTTATTGTCTGAGGTAAATCCATATTTCCTATAAAATTCATGCGGAGGTCTTGTCGGATCAAAGATAGTTATTCCGGACTCCAGTTTTAATGCTCCACCGCACCCGCTTTGAGAACTTAATTTTCCGGCAAAATCCAGAAATCGGCTTCCAAAGCCGCGGCGTTTTTCCATAATTACGAGCTGATCTATCCAGAGAGATTTTTGACCGTTTTCATTAATGGGGTATGCCGTCATCCATCCAACCTGACGCGGCATAAAAGTTGTGGCCATTTTATAAAGCGGCGTTTTTTTGGGGTGGTAAATAATAATATCAGGAAGTTCTTTTATAGGTTTGATTCCAAGTTTCAACATAACAATATAAAACCCGGGAAAAAAATTTTTGCTATTTACTCAACCATTTCTCTTAACTTCTTAAGCTGGTCTCGGATTTCTGCAGCGCGTTCAAAATCGAGTATTTTAGCGGCCTTATGCATATCTTTTTCGAGCTTGGATATAAGTTTTGGCAAGTCCTTCCGCTCTATACCCAAATCCACCATTTCCTCCGCAACAATATCTTCCAAATCCCTGTAGCTTGCAACCAGCGACAAAAGATTATTTTCAATAGGCTTCTTAATCGTCTGCGGAATAATTCCGTATTTTTTGTTGTACGCCAGCTGAATTTCACGGCGTCTGTTTGTCTCATCTATAGCTCTCTGCATTGAATCCGTTATTTTGTCCGCATACATTATAACTTCACCGCAAGCATTACGAGCAGCACGCCCGATTGTCTGAATCAAACTTGTATCAGACCTTAAGAATCCCTCCTTATCCGCATCCATAATCGCAACAAGAGAAACTTCTGGAATATCCAAACCTTCTCTAAGGAGATTAACGCCAATCAGAACATCAAACTCACCAAGCCTTAAGTCGCGCAAAATCTCTACACGCTCAATAGATTTTATTCCGCTGTGCAAGTATCTTACCCTTATTCCTTCCTGCAAGAAAAAGTCGCACAAATCCTCTGCCATGCGTTTTGTTAATGTCGTAATCAAGACACGCTCTTCTTTTTTCGCACGTTTTTCAATCTCAATTTTCAAATCACTAATCTGTGTCTCAATCGGTCTTACGCTGATTTTCGGATCGACAAGCCCTGTAGGTCTGATAATCTGCTCCACAAGCTGTTCGGAAGTATTCTTTTCAAACTCGCCCGGAGTTGCGGAAATATAAATTTTCTGCCCTACTTTTGCAAAAAATTCTTCACTTTTAAGAGGCCTGTTATCCTTTGCGCAAGGAAGCCTGAATCCGTATTCAATAAGCGTATTTTTTCTGGAAGCATCCCCATGATACATTCCGTTAAGCTGCGGGAGAGTAACATGCGATTCATCAATGACCGTGAGAAAGTCTTCCTGAAAATAATCCAAAAGTGTTGCAGGCGCAGACCCGACAGGACGGCGTTCAATAATTCTGGAATAATTCTCAATCCCTGAACAGTAGCCCATCTCTTTTATCATCTCAATGTCGTACTTCACCCTCTGCTGAAGCCTTTGGGATTCAAGAATCTTATTCTGACTTTCAAGTTCCGCAACACGATTCTTAAGCTCCTGACGAATCATGCCGATTGTCTCATCCTCATTCTCATCATAAGAAATATAGTGAACTGCAGGATAAATCACTACGCTTTCGGGAGCCTCCAAAATTTCGCCTGTAAGGCTGTCAATCTTGACGATTTTTTCAACCTCATCATCAAAGAAATAAACCCTTGTTATAATCTTTTCATACGCAGGCATAATCTCTACAATGTCGCCTCTTGCCCTAAAAGTCGAACGCTCAAGAACCAAATCATTTCTTGTGTATTGAACGGATACAAGATGTTTTATCAATTCGCCGCGGTCAAGCTTTCCGCCAACCTGAATTGTTATTGCGCCTTTGAAATAATTTTCAGGAAGCCCCAAACCGTAAATACAGCTTACTGATGCAACAATAATAACATCATTCCGCTCATAAAGACTTCTTGTTGTATTGTGCCTTAAACGGTCAATTTCTTCATTAATACTTGCCGATTTTTCAATATAAGTATCTGTTCTCGGAATATAAGCTTCCGGCTGATAGTAATCATAATAACTGATAAAATACTCCACTGCATTATTCGGAAACAATTCCTTAAACTCGTTATAAAGCTGAGCTGCCAGAGTTTTGTTATGCGCAATAATCAAGGTAGGCTTCTGCACCTGCTCGATTACGTTTGCAATCGTAAAAGTTTTACCGGAGCCTGTAATACCCAGTAAAGTCTGCGCATCATCTCCGTTATTAATCCCGTCTACCAGTTCTTTTATAGCTTTCGGCTGATCTCCTGCCGGTTTATATTTCGAGACCAATTCAAATTTATTTCTCATAATACAATTATATACATGATGGAAAAGTTTTGTAAAACGAATCCGCCAATATCCAGTATATACGCGATAAATAATCCTTTTGTATTACTACTTTAGAAGATTAAGAAGAGATGAAAACAATGCTACAATATATATGTAAGTCGAAGGCAGCTGATGAATTGTCGGATTTCGACGAAAATATGATTAGGCATTGTGTGTGTGTTCGGCTTACTTCTTAAGACTTCCAAAATCTTTTCTTCATAATAATTGACCTCGCTCCTTTTGTCTCTCTTCCGAAAGGAGCTTTATACTATATAATCTTATCTAAGCTTCATAACCATAGGCATCTTTCCGATTTCTCTGATTTGACGTTCAAACTCCCCGATATCAACTCTTATTGCATCAAAAGTATTATAATGCATAGGAACTACAGCAGTTGCCCCCAGCCATTCTGCAGCTGTTACAGCCTGCTCAATATCCATTGTATACTTGCCCCCAACAGGAAGCATTACCATATCAGGTTCATACACTTCACCTATCATTTTCATCTCTGAATTAAGACAAGTGTCTCCCGCATGATAAATTGTCTGCCCCTCAAAATTAAAAACAAATCCGCAAGGACATCCTGCATAATGCCCATCCGGTGTTGAGCTTGAATGGAAAGCAGGAACTGCCGCTGCTTTTCCCCAGCTGTAATTCTGCCAGGAGCCTAAACCTATATCAATTGTAGATGCACCCTGTTTCGCACAATAATTCGCAAGCTCAAATATTGCAGTTATCGGCGCCCCGGTTTCTCTTGAAATCTCAATTGCACTCCCCAGATGATCCCCATGACCATGGGTTACAAAAATATCCGTAATCCCCTCTGGTTTATAATTTGGAGAGGCTACCAAAAATGGGTCTACTAAAATCTTTTTCCCTTGAGTTTCTATCTCAAAAGCGCTGTGACCTAAATATCTTATATCCATATTACCCCCTTCTCTCCATTAGTTTTCGCAATCTCTTATATTCCTTACCCCATTTTTGCATAGCTTCTATCACAGGTCGGAGTGTATACCCTATATCTGTTAAATAGTATTCTACCTTTGGCGGTAAGCCCTCGTACTCTTCTCTGACAACAAGCCCATCTTCCTCCATATCTTTAAGACAGGCTATTAAAACTTTCGATGTACATCCAAGCTTCTTCTTAAGTTCTACAAAACGCATCTCACTTTGCAGAAGCTCCTTTACTATTAAGATTTTCCACTTTGCTCCCACAAGCTGTAAAACAACACTTACAGGATTAACCGCCAAATCTTTATATTCCATATAATACCTCTATAGTATCAAAATGATACTATAATATCACAAGCCAAATTACTTGTCTTCCTTATTCTTTTCAGCAAAATTCCATAGTTCGGTTAATTTTTCTTTAATCCCCATTCTGCCATACCATTTTAAAACAAAACGTTCTTCATAACCCAGACCCCCATTTTGTTTAGAACAATCGCTCAAGGCAAAAGTTGCCTCCGAGATACTAATTCTGATTATGAAATGAGGATTCGGATCTTTTGACGGATCCATCCAAATTTTTATATTATTATATTTTGCCAAGTTTACGCTCTTTACGTTGTGAGCATCTGACTGCTCTTGTATCATAAAATTACGTAAACTATCTTCCATGTCTTTAAAAGTTGCCATCTATCTATCCTTAATTATTCAAACTGTGTATAGGGGCAGGAATTCGTCCCCCTCTCTTTACAAAATCTTCAGAAGAAAGCTTATTCACAGGCATAATAGGCGCCTCGCCGAGCAAACCGCCAAATACGACCTTATCGCCTACCCCCTTATTTGGTGCTGGAATAATCCTCGCTGCTGTTGTTTTTTTATTAATCATACCGATTGCCATCTCATCAGCAATCATGCCGGCAATCGTTGAAGCCGGAGTGTCACCCGGGATTGCTATCATATCAAGCCCTACTGAACAAACACAAGTCATAGCTTCTAATTTATCGAAAGTCAAATATCCTTTAGAAGCCGCCTCAATCATACCTGCATCCTCCGAGACAGGAATAAATGCACCGGAAAGACCTCCGACAAAAGAGCTTGCCATAATTCCGCCTTTTTTAACAGCATCATTAAGCATCGCTAAAGCAGCCGTTGTGCCATGAGCGCCGGCGTGTTCCAGCCCCATTGCCTGAAAAATTTGCGCAACACTGTCACCGATTGCAGGTGTCGGCGCAAGCGATAAATCAATTACACCAAATGGGATATTAAGTTTATCAGCCAATTTTCTGCCGATTAGTTCACCTGTTCCGGTTATTTTATAAGCGGTCTGTTTTATTTTATTCGCAAGAACTCCCATATCTGCGTCTTTGTGCAAATCCAAAATCGCCGCTCTTACGACACCCGGGCCTGAAACCCCAATATTTAATGCACATTCTGGTTCGCCGTAACCGCAAAAAGCGCCTGCCATAAATGGGTTGTCACCGACTGAATTACAAAAACAAACCAGCTTAGCCGCCCCTAAACCATCCTCACCAGCGGTTAATTTAGCAGCTTCCTTTATTATCCCGGCCATTTTCAAAACCGCGTCCATATTTATTCCGGCCTTTGAGGTTGCAAGGTTAACGGAAGAGCAAAGACGCTTGGTTGATGCAAGAGCTTCAGGAATGGATTCTATTAATCCCAAATCCCCTTGAGTAAAACCTTTTTCCACTAACGCTGAAAACCCGCCTATAAAATCCACGCCTAAATTTTCAGCACACTCATCAAGGGTTCTTGCAATTTTTACGTAATCCTTGTGTCCACAAGCTTCTCCAACAAGAGAAATCGGAGTTACCGCTATTCGCTTATTTACAATTGGAATCGAATAGTCATTTTCTATATCATTTGCATATCTGACCAGATTCCCCGCATACTTATCAAGCTTTCTTTTAATTTTATCGCACACTACATTAACATCTTCGGATAAGCAATCGCGAAGACTTATTGATAAAGTCACAGTCCTTATATCAAAGTTGTGGAGCTTTATCATATTTATTGTTTCAAGTATTAAACTCTCATCAAATATTGTCATATCAGCTTCTAGTATATCACATATAACAAAAAAAAGTAATATTATTAATCTTGTTTAATATATAATTATTTATACCGGAGGTAAGAAAAAGATATGCTAGTCGTAATGAATAGTCACGCAACTGAAAAAGATATACAAAGAGTGGCTTTGTTTATTGAATCAAAAGGTTTTGAAGCACGCGTCTCTCATGGAGAAGCAAGAACCGTTGTTCATGCAATAGGTGTTAAGGAAGTTGACCAGAGAGATTTTGAGCTTCTGCACGGAGTAGATGAAGTTATAAGACTTTCTACAAACTACAAACTTGCAGCACGTGCGTGTCAGGGCAAAGACACTGTTGTAGAAGTTAACGGAGTAAAATTCGGAGACAAATACACAGGTCTTATAGCAGGTCCTTGCACGATTGAATCTTACGACCAGATGGATGAAACAGCCCAGGAGCTAGCCGAATCCAATGTCAAAATTATAAGAGGCGGCGCATTTAAGCCGAGAACAAGCCCTTATGCTTTTCAGGGACTTGGAGAAGAAGGCTTAAAAATCATAAGAAGCGTTGCGGATAACCACGGTATGGCAGTGACTTCCGAGATTATGGAAGTTGCACAGCTTGAAATGTTTGAAAAATACGTTGATATTCTGCAGGTTGGTGCAAGAAATATGCAAAATTTCAACCTCCTCAAAGAACTGGGGCACGCGCATAAACCTGTTATTCTAAAGCGCGGGCTTTCTTCAACTTATGAAGAGTGGCTTATGTCTGCAGAATACATTATGGCTGGCGGGAATAACCAGGTTATACTTTGCGAGCGCGGTATAAGAACTTTTGAAAAATATACAAGAAATACTCTTGATTTAACCTCGATACCTGTAATCAAAAAATTAAGCCACCTCCCTATTATCGTTGACCCATCTCATGCAACTGGCTTGAGAGACAAGGTTGAACCGATGTCAAGGGCGGCAGTTGCAGCCGGATGCGACGGTTTAATAATTGAAGTCCACCACGACCCTGACCGCGCAGTTTGTGATGGCGCGCAGTCATTATATCCGTGGCAGTATGATCTTCTCTACAAACAGATTAAACAGATTGCACCGATTGTCGGAAAAGAGATTGTTTAGCGGTTAAAAAATTCAAGAATTTTTTCTGCTAAAAGAAGCGCAGAATTTTGGTTCTGACCGGTAATTATATGGCCGTCAACCACAACATGTTCTGCCCATGGCTTTCCTTCAATAAATTCGGCACCAAGCTCTTTGAGTCTTGTCTCAAGTAAAAACGGAACAAGCTCCGTAAGCTTAACTATTTCTTCCTCTTTATTGGTAAATGAGGTCACGCGTTTTCCTGCAAGGATGGATTTTCCGTCTTCACGCTTTGCGCTCACAAGTCCTGCCGGCCCATGGCAGATTGCACTCACAAGTTTGCCGGAATTAAAGAAATATTCAACGACTTTTGCCACCTCTTTATTCTCCGCCAAATCAAACATCGGACCGTGGCCTCCCGGGAAATACACTCCGTCAAAATCTTCGTACTTAACCTCTCTGAGGCGTCTTGTATTTCTCAAAATTTTTATACATTTATCCCATTCATCAGGGTTTGAACAGGAGATTGAATTTTCATCAACAGGTGAAAGTCCGCCATGAGGGCTTGCAATAGTCATCTCTACATCAGATTTTTCAAAGACTAAAAACGGAACCGCAAATTCCTCTAAGTACACTCCGGTATTTTGAATACAATTACACTCCGGCTCGCCGCATTCACAGCCGCCATAGTTGGTGGTGATTATAAGCAATTTTTTCATTTGTTCTCCTTCTTGTAATTAGTGAGTAGTGAATAGATGTTTATAACAACTTTTCAACCTATCCACTCTTCAACCCCATTTATTTACCCCCCAAATGTTTCATTACCTTGTTCATCAAATCGTGTTTGCTTCTCAATCCGCTGAAACGCTCGACCTCTTTTCCATTATCAAAGACAAGGAAGGTCGGAAACGAATTAACCCCATAGCGAATCGCAACCTCTGCATTTTCATCTGTATTAAGCTTGCCTATCCAAACCTTATCCATCCCGCTAAGCTCACTGTCCTGTTTTTTGCAGTAACCGCACCAGGGCGCATAAAACTCAACCAGCTTTAAACCTGATTTTATCTCTTCATCAAAATTGTCTTTTGTTAATTCTTTTAGCATAAAAAATTCCTCCTAAATCAGATTAGGAGGAATCTACATAAAAAACATTACCCGATTAGAGTGCATTTCTTATAATATTATCCACATACCCTATAATTTGTTTTGGGGGAATGTTGAAAATATTTTTTGGATTAATCTCTTTCAACAGAGTTTCAATTGATATAGTTTTATGCGGAAGCGCAAGATATTTTTTTGCAGCAGCCTTAATATCAGCGCTTACTGCCTCCCACAAAGCTTTGTTAGGGTCATAAATATCTCTCTTACTTATATCTACGAGCTTCCCGCCTTTCTTTGCTTCATCTATCAAAGAAAGTTCAGCTTTATTCTTATCAATAGTATCCTTTACATCTTCTGCAGAATCTCTCAGAGTAACATAGTCCTTAAATGTGTTGATTGCATCTTTGGCAATCATTTGGGTATTACCGAATTCTTTATCCATCTCTCTGTATGAACCTTCTAAAGAGTAAATTCTTGAAAAATATCCCTTTTTCACATCAGAAGAATATGTATTGTAATTATTTGCACTTATAGCAAGAGTATTTGGGAAATTTAGAGCAGCTGTATACTTTTTGCCCATCTCAAGCTTTTTCATAAGAAGAAATTTATTCAGCTTTTCTGTCTGAACCTTTAAAGAATCTTCCCTGTTCATAGCAGGAACCTGTGTAATCGTTTTGCGCATTGTACCATCTGAATGCTTATAGTATGATTCCGTCCCTAAAATATCTCTTGAAGATTCATATCCATAAGGCTTAGTTTCAAAAATTTCTTCATTATTAGGAAGCTTGGAAGACATAATATCCACACGTCTTTTTCCTTCCATTTTTCCTGTATTACAATACTCCCAGCTGTATGGACTGTATTCCATACGCCAGTTGCCGCCGTTTTCTCTTGATTTATCCCTAAAAAGTCCTTTAAAATTTGTATTATTGTTTATTGCTTGAATTCTCATAATTTTCCCCTTACCTGATTACCTTAATACCTTGTTTTGCATAAAAATTCTTCAACTCATCAAACAACGGTATGAGTTTTGCTTTAAAACCTTCAATCGCTGTCTCTTTCGCCTTAATCTTCTGGTTCATTTTTTCCAGCCACGCAGGGAATCCTTGAATATAAGATTCTAACTTCTTAATACGAGCCTGACAATCTTTAAGCTCTTTTTCTGTAGAAGCTATATTTCTTTTTACCTTATTAATCTGAGAAGATACAAATGTTTTTTCTTCTTCGCTGCTTACGTCAGTGCCTTCATTAATAATATTTTTCAACTCACTGTATTTGTCATTTTTTTTGTTAAGTGTGTCAAGTTTGCTGCTTAACTCTGTTTCAAGATTTCTTTCTACTTCTAACGCCCCCTTGCTTCTTGGAAGGTCACTATTATTCGCATTCGCTATTTCTTTTTCAAGAGCCTTGACCTCATCTTCAGCCGTTTCTTTTTTGTATCTCAAATCACCTGCCTTATCATAAAGTCTTACGCACTCTGCTGCCTGCCATTGCTGATATTGAGCCTCTGCCTTATCAGCATGCCCGCCCATTTCGCGTCTGTAGTAATATTTTCGAATTTCTTCAAAATCTTCTTTATAATTTTTTCTCTGTGTACCAAAATAATTCCTGCTAACTTCTTCATTAACATCAGGATATTTTGGTTCATTATCATAGACAATATAGTCAACCTGTTCTTTTATATAATCTGGAACATTTTCCATTGGATCTGCATAATACGCTTTATAAGTCGGATTTGCATGATAAGAGCCAAGTGTTTTGTCTAAACTGGAATTCTTGTGCCAATAATCATTATTTTGCAGCGACCCCAGGCTGTAATAATTGGCAAAAACACCTTTAAAAGATGTTTGTTTGTTGTTAGAGTTATTAATACTCTTAATTGGGAAAACTTGCATTTTATACCTCCTTTTACACTAAAAACCCCTGTGATAGTAGTTCAATTTTGACCTTAAGTTCATTTATTAAAATAAAAAGTAAATGTCGAAGAAGGGACTCGAACCCTCAAGGAATTACCCACATGAACCTGAATCATGCGCGTCTACCAATTCCGCCACTTCGACAGGATTACTTTTATTTTATTCTATTACTAAAAAAGAAAATGTAAACAATAAAATTAAAAAATGGCGAAAATTTTAAAAATTTTCGCCATTTAATATGTTTATATTAGTTCTTCTAATTTATCTTTATTTTTCTCATACTCTTTTATCATACCTTCAAGTTCATCCGGCATAACCGTATTCTCAGCAAGCGCCTCTTTTTGAAGCCCTTTTTTCAGAATACTTACCTCTTTGTCTGCAAGTTCCTTATCCGCAGCTATAATATCTCTGTCGTGATAAATTTCAGCAAGCCTGATAGAATTTTCAGAAGGTGAAGAAATTTCGTTTTGTTTTTTCTGTACCCTATAACTTGGCCAATCTTCCGGCAGCTTATCTATTGTTGTATAGTCTTTATCCATGCCTAGACGTTTATTAGCCTCTTTTTCCAGAACTTTTTGTACATAATCCTTCTGGCTCATGAATCTGCACGGAATAACTATTTCATCTCCGACAACCTCTTCCGGATCGCGTTTTTCATATTTTTTAAACAAGTCTGCTGCGATTTGCAGGTGTCCTAATTCTATATCAAGGAATAATTCCCAGGTCTTTTTGATTCTATCATCGACTTCGTCTTCCATGCAGGTGTAGTAATTACAAACCTCGGTAAACTCGTGAATCAAAAGTTTTTCGTACAGACTTTCTGTCGGGTCTATAAGAGATTCGTACATTGTAACATGCTCTTCTTCAACATCCTTAATTTCTGCATAAGTTTCTCTCAAAACGTGGTCAGCGTACATAAAACCATGCTCAGCATAATAATTATGCGTCTGCTGTTCTCCTGAAACAAGCGTTAAAATATTAACCTTGGTCTGCGGAGCGGCAGTTGCTTTGTCATAATGTTTTCTTCGTCTTATACCATTGCAGTTATGGTGGTGCTGGGTAGGGCGCCCTACTATAACATCAGTCTGCCCCTGAACAATATCATTCGGCTCAATACCTTCTACCATATAAGCAAATTGGCTATAACGGTACAAGTGGTCAAAGTCTTCCAGAAGCCCAAAATCAAATGTTTCCTTGACGTACTTATCCGGTTCATTTTGGGCCATCCATGCTGTTAAATCAACTGCAACCTGCTCATAGCCGAGGGTTGTCTCTAAAACCGATTGGTCAGCCGGCCCCATCCAATTGGCTGTTGCCTGCTGAGAATCCTCAATTCTGCTAATCTGAGCAATTGTATTTTTGACTTCTTCGTCATGCAAGAATCTATTGAACTGATGCTTGAATCCCCATGCCTCAACTTCTATACCATTCATAAGGATTTGTCTTGTTCTTGTGTAACAATCTACTTCTGTTTTGTTATAAGGCTTTCCAACAATTTGATGCCAGTTTCTTAACTGTTTTTCAAGAGAAAGTCCTTTTTCTTTTAATGGATTAAAACTCATTTTATCCGCCTTTCTTTATTTTGTGACAATTGCCACAGCGTTATGATAAAACGAGTTTAAATAAATTTAATCAGCCAATTATCTATAAATTGAGTTGGTTGGTGAGAGCTACAAGCTTGGCGCCAAATTATCTCCCTCTCCTTAGAGGAGAGACCCCGAAGGGGCGAGGGGAGCTTGTTTGTTATAACTACTGTTCAACTGTTCAACCTCTAAACATACCATCACCCATCCCCACCCCTTCCCTCATCTAGCACTAGTGTCCAAATAAAAAATAACAAAAAGAAGCAAGATGCAAATACCAAAGTATTTTTATCCTACAATAAAGTT